>CAYXFF010000094.1:0-6507 GCA_964464185.1 uncultured Syntrophaceae bacterium
AACTTGACGCCACCTACAATGTGTGAGTGGTATCCAGATGTCGATATTCAACATTTCCACTTGACATCTTGAATATTCTTCACTTCAAAATCAAAAAAAGATTAAAGAAAATATCGCTCCTGCCGCAACAATGTAAAGTATATCGATTTTGCGAATCAGAGCTATAAGAACTGCAATTCCCAAGAAAATTTTCAGTATATTCCATGGGACGGCGGTTAGGAACCTTATTCCGACATACAAGAGAAGTCCCAGAAAGGATGCAAGAATACCCTCCGTTGCCCTTGTAAAATATCGGGTAGTTTTCAAGCGATCATAAAAGGGGAATGTGCAGATTAGAATCAAAAACGAAGGAGTAAATATGGCGATGGTTGCTATTAGGGCTCCAGATAAACCATTGAGCAGGTATCCCACAAAGGTCGCTGTTATCACAATAGGACCGGGAGTAATCTGACCGAGAGCAATCCCATCCATAAACGTCCGATAGTCCATCCATGCCCTGACGTTGACAACTTTTTGAAGCATCAGCGGAACAGATGCAAATCCTCCACCGAAGGCGAAAAGGTCAATCTGTAACATGACCGCTGCCAGATCTAAGTCTTTCTCACCCGCAAAGTAAAGTCCACCGAAACAAGCAACCAAGAGCACAAAGAGAAACAAAACCTGTTTCCCGTATGCCTTATTTAATTTCTTTTCATCAATCATTCTTGGTGCAGTAGGAACCGTTTCTTTATTCAAAACCATTCCAGCCAATGCTCCGGCTATGATGACGATGAATGGACTGATCCCCATCCAAAAGAGATAAGCCGATATCAGAGCAAAAGCGATTTGGATATAGTTCTTGATCATCCCTTTGCCGAACGAATAGATCGCATTAAAGATGATGGCAACGACGATCACCTGAAGACCGTTAAAAAGGGAGATAAACTTTGGAAGGTTGCTGAATCGGACATATAACATTGAGAAAATCAACATCGAGATAAAAGCGGGAAATCCAAAACCCACATAGGCGGCCATTGCTCCACTGATTCCACGCACCCTGAGCCCGACATATGCAGCGGCTTGTATAGCCGTAGCGCCAGGCAGGGACTGGCAGAGTGCCACACCGTTGTTAAAATCAGCCTCATCCAGCCACTGATGACGAGTGACAGCAAGTTCCCTGATATAGGCAACCATCGCAGGGCCACCGAAGGCTGTCAGACCCAGCCTGAGAAAAGACAAGAAGAGCTTTTTTGTCGTTGGATTTTGGTTCAAAAGTAATAACCCGCTCTGAATTCAAGTCTATAGTCGTTCGGTTTTTCTCCGAATTCACTATCCCGTCCGGCTATGATAAAACTCGCTTTCAGCCGCAGTTCCAAATTAGTGATGCGGGTGTAGACGACCTCGGGTGAGAGGTTGAAACCGCGATCATCCCAATTGTAGAGAAAAGTTATGGCCGGGGTGAAGTAAAGAATATCAAAAGGCTCTTTCTGACTTATCCGTAAAAAGAGATAGTTTCGCATTGGGTTCATTTTCCCGTAGTTGCTCTCCGTGATGGTGACAGCCCGCTGGAGGAGAGAATCGTTCCCGGTTGAAACGTAAGACTGGTAACCTTTATTGATAAAAGCATAGTAGTTTTTCATTTCGTCTTCCGTGAAACCCGTTCCGCCATGGTAGTATTCGAAGATGTATGTAGTATCGATGGCCGTGAGGTATCTCAGCCCCAGGAGATAGCTCTGGGTATCGTATTCATTCATAAAGCTTTTTCCATCGCTATCGATAAAGGTCTTCTGGTTGTCCCGAATATAGGCGAACTCCCCGTGGACCTCCAGGTTTGTGGTTATGTTCCGTGAGAAGTCCGCACCGTAACGGGTGGTCTTACTTCCCCCAGTGAGAAATATGAGATCGATGTCCGTGTCGTAGAGAAGAAAGTAGAGCTTACCTGCAACATTTAGGTTGTTGTTCTGACCAAAACTATCGTTGATGTGATCATAGACGGGCATCAGGACGGGCGTAAAGGAGATCGTTTTCAAGGGTCCTCCGAGACTCTTTATATAGTCCGCCGTCGCTACGATGTAACCTTCCAGGGGAAGTTCCGGATCATTGGGGTCTTTCGGCCTATCCAGGAAAGCCACCGGGTTCCAGGCATAACCCTTTCCCCATTTCAATGTCTTTTTCCCCACATCCATCTTTAAAGATGGGGAAGGCTTCAGGGACCCGTAAGCTTCGTAAAATATGCTGTGTTCGCTCTCTCCGGAGAAGGCGTTTTTGTAATCCGTATTCGTCTTTGCATAAAATTTGTAAATGTCCTTTTCATAACTTCCTTCAAGTTGAAACCGAAGGTTATACTCCTCCATGGTTTTCCCTGCCGGATGGTTGTAATAATTTAGTTTGTAAAGGGCTGAATTTTTATCCGGCCAGAAGATTACGGGTCTTGCCTCTGCATAACCACCCAGGTGGTAAGGTTTCTTTTCAATTTCGGAAGCATCGAACGAATATTTTTCTTCTGCATAAATGGTAAAAGGGAACAATGATAAAAGGATAAGAAAAACGATTAACCACAGGTTCTGGACGCGTGTTGTTAGTTCGGTCCCTGCGTGTGCGGAATCCTCAGAGGAAGTTAAGGGTAACAATTTGCAATTTGCCGATTTTTCATATCTCATCATTTGCGCAACGATTCCAGGTTCGGCATGTAGGTGAGGGTGAATACCTCGTCCTTGAAGTTCCTCTGTTTAATTTTCGCATAGATCATGATGGAGCGGTAGCCCTTGTAAAGAGGACTGTCCGTCTCAATCACCGATGGTCTTATGATGCCGCCCCCGAAATCTTTGTGGTTTTTGAAGTAGAGTGTCTTTATAAGAAGATTTTTTTCTGTCAAACACTCAATCTTCGTGGGCAGCTTTTTTTCTTTATCCGCCCACATTTTCAGCCGGTCATAGGCCACTTCCCTTGTTTTGGCCTTAAGATAGAGGACATACTCACGGCCCCTCTCGTCCAACCGTTCGACTTTGTACTCCTCCACATAATCCAGGTTCAGGATGTCGGCGTTATTAAAGACGCCCCCCACGACGGATTGAAGGCTCGTGATTCGAATGGGTTTTCCCACATTGGGGATATATAGCCACATATTTTCCCCCAGCCTCAACGTGCTCCGTCCTTTTTCACTTGCCGGGGCAAGAAAGAGAGCGGCAATCTTATCTGCCCCTTTCTTTACTGTGAAAAGGGTGTACTCCTTTTTTTTTCCGTCGGGCTCAACGTTGATGAGTTTCCTGTATGCTTCATAGGATTCGGGGTTTAGATTGCGGTCCACCTGTTTGAGGAGTTGGGTCCCGTCGATGGCGTGGGCAGGCAGGGCAAGAAAAAGCGCTGTCAAGGTCATGATGAATATTCTGAGCATGAATCGACCTCCGTAGGAAATTCGAAATGCGTAAATCTCAAATTGAGAAACGTCATGTGATTTCTAAACAACGTCAAACGTGTCTTAGCGCAGTGATCGGCTCCATCCGCGAAGCCTTGAAGGCTGGTTGAAGACTCGCGATCACAGAGACCATAATTACGATGACTGATATGGTCAGGAGATCAGAGGGGTTTATATTTGCAACCAGGATTAGTCCCTGGTGCATAGCAAAATCAAAAGTTATTTTAGAAGCGTTTAAAATATAAATAATAATCGCCCCCAGAATGTTGCCGATAACCGTTCCCAAAATCCCCAAGCAGAAACCCTCAATGACAAACATGTTGAGGATTTTCAAAGGAGGAGTCCCAATGGCCGCGATGGTTCCTATCTCCCGGATCCTTTCATAGACCGCCATAATCATTACATTCATGATGCTGATGAGAACAATCGCAATGAGCATAAGTTTGATAAAGAAGGTCATCAGATCAATCATCCTGGATAGGTTGTAAAAAGGAGAGAGCTTTTCCCACGTATGGACTTCAAAGATTGGTTTTCCTTGTGGCGTCAAATCTTTTCCCAGGACGTTCTCCATCTTGAGGCTGACAGAATGAAGTTTACTGAAGTCCCTCAGGCGAATAGCCGTTTCACTGATCTGCATATCGGTCATCCTGAGAATCTCCCGGGCATCGTCAATATGCACATAGCCGTCTCTCCCACCCGGCCCCGTTGCACTTTCCAGAACACCGGAGACTGTTAGAGATTTACCGTTGACGGATCCGTCCTGATTTGTCGCCACAATCACTATGGTATCACCCACCTTGACGTTCATTCCTTTTGATAGCAAAACAGGAATTAGGATTTCTCCTTTTTCGAGAGTTTTTTTGCCAGCGCTGATTCGCGATGCGAGAAGAGGTATCGTCTTGAATTCCTTATCGGGATAGACACCGTTCAGGCGGATGTTGGTCGTTTCCACAAAATTGCTGAACATCCCGCCAAATTTTATTCGGGGAGAAAAGGCCTCGATGTCCGGGTTCTCCGCGAGGATATTGTCAAGTTTTTTAACAGCCTCTGGCTTGAGATTCAGATTGAGTGGAAGGTTGTCGATGGAGGCCACATAACCCTTATGGTGGACCTGAATGTGACCAAGCATGGAATCAGTGATCTGGCTAATCATCATGGCTTTGAAAGAACCCGATACGGAGATAAAAACCAGAACGAAGACGACACCAATAGTGATAAGTGAGGCCGTGAGAAGGGTCCTCCTTTTGTATCGCAAAAGATTCCGGATCGCTATTTTGAAGAGATTACCCATTTTTTTCACCTCCCCGCACCGTTTTGCCTGCAAGTTGCCCATCGACCAGTGTATAGATAATCTCTGCTTCCTCAACGATCTTTTGGTCATGGGTAGAAAAGATGAAGGTCGTTTCAAGTTCATTCCGCATCTTTTTCATCAGGTCAATGACGGTATGAGCAGTTTTTGAATCAAGATTGGCCGTTGGCTCATCGGCGAGAACGAGCTTCGGGTTTGTCACCAGGGCTCTGGCGATGGCCACCCGCTGTTTCTGTCCGCCTGATATCTGATCGGGATATTTATCTTTCTGCGAGATCATATCAACGGCGTCCAGAAGCTGGGTAATCCTTTCTCGCCGTTCGCCTGCTGGAATATTTTGTACCATGATCAGAGGGTATTCGATATTTTCGTAAACCGTGAGGACAGGGATGAGGTTAAAATCCTGAAAAATAAAACCGATGTTAGATCCCCTGAAAGCGGCGCTTTCTTTTCTGTCGAACAGAGAGATGTCCGTCCCGGCAACGGCCAATTTTCCTTCCGTGGGTTTATCGAGACAGCCGATCAGATTTAAAAGAGTTGTCTTTCCGCTTCCCGAAGGCCCGACAAAGGAAACGAAGGCGGCGGGCTCGATGGCGAAGGAGAGATCGTCCAAGGCCCTTATTGTTACCTCACCCGTGTGATAATCTTTGCATACATTTTCAGCTGTGATGAGAGACATACAAATCTCCTATGACTAAGGTTGGAGGACAAAGGCTGGTGCAATGAAAGTACTTATACCGCATAATGACGGTGAAGCTGTTTGTATTACAAGAAAAAAATGATTCCGAAAGAATTTTTTGCCCGATAACAACGTTCACATATGTTGCTGACCTTCGATTAGAAGGGTTCTGTATAAAAGAGCGATCATCCGGGGAAGGAGGGGGGAAAATCGTCCGGACGACCGCTCCCACTGTGTCGTTTTTTACCAGTTGCCTCTCATCATGCCGCTGCCGGGACCATAACCCGGTCCGTACCCGTGACCATAGCCGCCGCCTCTGCCGCCGCGGCCGTATCCGGGACCGAACCCGCCACCCGGGCACGCATTCCTGAACTGGCTCTGCTGTTCAGGCGTCAGGACTTTGTTGACTTCCAGGCGATAAGCCGTTCCCTTGTCGTAAATCTGGTCGCGCAGACTCCGGATCTCTTTCTGCGTCGCCGCGATCTTTTCTTGGTCAGGATTTTTCTCCAGCCAGAGCAGTCTCAGGTCGCCTCTCTTGCGGAACATCTCGTCCTGAAGAGGTTTCACCTCCTTCAGTTGAGATGCTCTCAGGGTATCGATTTTGGCTTGCTGTTCGGCGGTCAAGTTTGAATTGGACGACGTCAGATAGCCGCAGGGGCCGCCGCCGGGACCCCAGCCGCTGTCGGATCCTCTTCCTCCGCCCGGGCCCCAGCCCCTCTGGGCAAGCACGGGGGAGACCGCGACGGCAAGGAACAAAACCATTGTCACAACGGCCAATAACTTTTTCATTTTTCTATTCTCCTTTTTTCAGTTTTTTGTTTTTTAATCTATTTGACTTCTTTAATGAGCAAGGGCCGTGCCAGAAGAAGGTTGTTGTTGGAACCACTCGTAATGATACGCATATTTTCATTCGTGATCCCCCCTTTTTTGCCTTGCTAAAAAAATATGGATAATAAGTATCCAACCATGATATCCAGCTGGCTATAAAGTATCCGGACAAAGCTAAAAAGGTGGAAAGATTTGTTAAATTCATACCTTTCAACCTAATTCTTGGACTAATAATTAGACTTGGAATGTGAAATTGAACATCCTGATAAAATTGATTATTAGGACTTCAGTCACTAA
>CAYXFF010000095.1:0-6506 GCA_964464185.1 uncultured Syntrophaceae bacterium
GTTTCAGAATTGTTGGCAATCATAATCTCCTATAATCATTTTTGTAGGAAATCTGATTTGCAAACCACATTTGTAAATTCTTGACGATTCAAAAGATCTTGCATGTGATTGTTTTTTGGCCATATAATTCAGCTATAAAAAATTCGGAGGCAATAAAAAACGGACCTGCTTCCTCTATTCATTTTTCCTATCGTTCTCACCCTTCTGGCAATTCCTCTCGGCTGGTACATGGCTGATGTCTATGCCGGGCAAAAGACATTTCTATCTCCCATTATAGAACCGCTGGAGAACCTAATTTACAGGTCGGCGGGCATCGACCCCCAATCTGAAATGACATGGAAGAATTATGCTTGGGCTTTTGCAGTTTTTAACGTGTTCGGGATAATTCTTCTTTTTATTCTGCAACTGATACAGCATATGCTCCCGCTCAATCCGGCGGGATTTGGCTCGGTGCGCTGGGACACCGCGCTTAACACGGCAGTTTCATTTGCAACCAACACAAACTGGCAGTCCTATAGCGGCGAGCAGGTCATGAGCCACCTCGTGCAGATGATGGGGCTTGCGGTCCAGAATTTCCTTTCCGCGGCAGTCGGTATGGCCGCAGCAATAACCCTTATCCGTGGGTTTGTCCGCAAAGGACGGACCACCATCGGCAATTTCTGGGTCGATCTTACAAGGTCGATCCTGTATGTACTACTGCCCCTATCGGTTATCTGGGCTTTTGTCTTGGTTTCCCAAGGCACCGTTCAGACCCTGAGCGGGCCCGCTCCGGCACAGATGATTGAGGGACAGCCGCAATCCATATACCGGGGCCCAGTGGCCTCGCAGGTTGCGATCAAAGTGCTCGGTACCAATGGCGGAGGTTTCTTCAATGTCAATTCCGCGCACCCTTTTGAGAACCCGACGCCTTTTACGGATTTCATGCAAGTTCTGGGATTGCTCATTATCCCGGCAGCCCTTCCTTTCACTTTCGGAGCCATGCTGAAAAACCGTAGGCAGGGCTGGGCCATTTATCTGACAATGATGCTTTTGTATCTCGGGGGTCTCGCCGTAATCGCCGGGGTTGAGCTGCAGGGAAATCCTCTGCTCGCGAAAGCTGGAGTCACGGGGGGAGCCAATATGGAAGGGAAAGAGGTCCGCTTCGGTATCGTGAACTCGGTCCTTTTCGGTCAATCCACAACCGTTACCTCCTGCGGGGCCGTGAACAGTATGCACGATAGTTTTTTGCCGCTCGGCGGGCTTGTGCTCATATTCAACATGGCCACGGGAGAGGTTATCTTCGGGGGAGTGGGCGTCGGTCTTATCGGAATGCTTGTCTATGCAATCCTGACGATGTTCCTGGCCGGACTCATGATCGGCCGTACGCCCGAATTCATCGGCAAGAAACTGGAATCATTCGAAATGGTAATGTCACTTGTCGTGATACTTGTCCCGGCTTTGACGCTGCTCATCATGTCCGCTGTTGCCGTTTCCACGAGGGCGGGCATTTCCGGCCTGGGTAATCCGGGGCCCCACGGCCTGACAGAAATAATCTATGCCTTTGCCTCGACGTCCGGAAACAACGGATCCGCTTTCGCCGGGCTTAACGCCAATACTGTTTTTTATAATCTCCTGACTGCACTGGCGATGTTAATAGGACGTTTCGCCACCATATTGCCCGCACTGGCAATTGCCGGCTCATTGGCTGGAAAAAAGATCGTAGCCGCTAGTGCCGCAACGTTTCCCACGACCGGCATCCTGTTCGTGCTCATGCTGATCAGCGTAATATTCATAGTTGGTGCCCTGACATTTTTCCCTGTTTTTGCATTGGGCCCTCTCCTTGAACATCTGTTTCTCCTTGCCGGGACGGTTTTCTGATCATGAAAGAAAAACGCATTCATATATTTCAATCGCAACTGGTCTGGCAGGCCCTGCGGGAATCCATCAAGAAACTTGATCCCCGGATAATGGCAAGAAACCCCGTAATGATGGTTGTCGAGGTCGTGTCCGTTATAACCTTGGCGATTGCGGTCTACCATCTCTTCGCGCCGGGCAATTTCGGCTTTGATTTTCACATTACAGTATGGCTCTGGTTCACTATCCTCTTTGCTAATTTCGCCGAAGCACTTGCGGAGGGACAAGGGCGAGCGCAGGCAGAATCCTTGCGGAAAAGTCGCACGGAGGCATATGCAAATAAGCTCTTGCCGGATGGCCGGATTGAAAAAGTCTCAGCAATGGCTCTGCGCAAGGGCGACACGGTCGTGATCTCCGATTCCGAAACGGTCCCCGGCGACGGTGAAATCTTCGAGGGCGTTGCCCTCGTTGACGAATCGGCCATTACGGGAGAATCGGCACCCGTCATCAGGGAGTCGGGAGGGGACCGCAGCGGTATCACGGGAGGAACGCGGGTGCTCTCAGGGACGATCAAAGCACGCATTACGGCGAACCCCGGTGAGACTTTTCTCGACCAGATGATCGGAATGGTTGAAAGTGCGAAGCGCCAGAAAACGCCCAACGAGAAGGCCCTCGATATCCTACTCATCGGCCTCACTGCCGCTTTCATAGTGGTTGTGATCACGCTCGATTTCTTCGCTGGGTTCATGCAGGTGAGCACGGATGTTGTCGTCTTGATTTCACTGCTTGTCTGCCTTATGCCGACAACGATTGGCGGTCTTCTCCCTGCAATCGGTATTGCAGGTATGGACAGGCTTCTCAGGGGCAATTTCATAGCCACGAGCGGACGGGCAGTCGAGGCGTCGGGAGATGTGGATGTCGTGCTGATGGACAAGACCGGCACAATCACGCTGGGGAACAGGGTTGCGACCGAATTCATTCCCGCAGATGGTGTCAACACCACTGACCTGGTCACTGCAGCCCTGTATTCATCACTCGCCGATGACACCCCCGAGGGGCGGAGCATAGTGGTATTGGCGAAAGAAAGTCTCGGAATGAGAGGCAGCGAGATACGAGCGCCCGAGGGATCCGTTTTTTTCCCGTTCAGTGCCGAGTCGAGGATGAGCGGCATAAACTGGAACGGAAAGGAGATCCGGAAGGGATCATTCGATGCCATCAAGGACTTCGTCGCAGGGCGGGGCAGCGCAGTGCCGGGAAAAATAACAGATGCTACAGCTGAAGTTTCCCACGAGGGATCGACGCCTCTGCTTGTCGCTGATGGCGAAGTGGTGCTCGGGGTTATAAGGCTTAAGGATGTTCTCAAGGAAGGCATCAAGGCTCGCCTGTCGCGGCTTCATCAGCTGGGGATAAGGTCCGTCATGATCACCGGAGACAATCCCTTGACCGCCGCGACCATAGCGGCAGAAGCCGGAATTGACGACTTCGTGGCCGAAGCGAAACCTGATGTGAAGCTGCAGCTCATTCGCAAATATCAAGGGGAAGGACATCTTGTGGCCATGATCGGGGACGGCACCAATGACGCACCCGCCTTGGCACAGGCCGATGTGGCCGTGGCGATGAACGCGGGAACGCAGGCTGCCCGCGAAGCGGCTAATATCATCGACCTCGACTCGAACCCCGCAAAACTGCTTGATATCGTCGAGATTGGGAAACAGATCCTTATAACGAGAGGCGCCCTGACCACATTCAGCATCGCCAACGATGTCGCAAAATACTTTGCGATTATCCCGGCAATATTCGCGGCTCGCTATCCGCAGCTCAAGATCCTGGATATCATGCACCTGACTAGCCCCGCGACAGCGATCCTCTCAGCGGTGATTTTCAATGCCCTTATCATACCGTTGCTGATACCACTGGCTCTCAGGGGAGTGCGGTATAAGCCGACAAGCGTGGCAGACCTCCTTCGCCGCAATCTCTTGATCTACGGAGCGGGAGGATTGCTTATTCCTTTTGCCGGCATTAAGATTATAGACATGCTATTAAATATACTGGGGCTGGGTTGAGATGAAGATGAAATTGCTAAAAACATCCCTATTTATATGGGCAGTAATTACTGTCCTATGTGGGGTTATTTATCCCTTTTTCATAACAAGTTTATCGGGGCTGGTGTTTCCTGACCAATCACAAGGCAGTCTTTTCGAAAATGAAAAAGGGATAGCTGGTTCGACCCTTATCGGGCAGACATTCACTCGTCCCGAATATTTTCATGGCCGGCTTTCTGCCACCGATCCGGCAAATAATGGGAGCGGGTCCGGTGCAAGCAATCTTGGGCCTACCAATGCTGATTTTATCAAGCAAGTAAATGCTCGTGTCGCCGGGGTCAGAAAACTGGAGAAGCTGGCTGCGGATGCGAAAGTTCCCGCAGATATGGTCACGTCCTCCGCAAGCGGGCTTGACCCGCACATAAGCGTTGAATCGGCCATGCTCCAGGCCCGGCGCGTTGCGGGCGAACGCGGAATGAAAATTTCCGATGTTGAAAAACTGATAACTCAAAATACAGAGCAGGCTTTCCTGTACTTCTGGGGAAGCAAAAGAGTTAATGTCCTCAAGTTGAATATGGCCCTGGATCACAACGGATCGAATCGTCATGGACCCAACTATTAAAAAGCCCGATGCCGATGCCCTCCTGAAGGAAGTTGAACGCGAAGAGGGCAGGAGGGGCAAGCTAAAAATTTTTCTGGGCTACTCCCCGGGCGTCGGAAAGACGTACGCCATGCTGAGCGAGGCGCATGTCCTGAAGCGACGCGGAATAGATGTGATTGTTGGATTTGTTGAAACGCACGGAAGACAAGAAACGGAGGATCTGCTGAAGGACTTGGAGTTAATTCCTAGGCGCGTTATGGAATACAGGGGGCTGACCCTCCAGGAAATGGACCTTGATGCCGTCTTGAGACGCCGGCCCCAGGTCGTCCTAGTCGATGAAACTGCTCACACTAATGCGGAAGGTAGCCGCCATGAAAAGCGTTACCAGGACGTGCTTGAACTACTGGATTCCGGCATGGATGTCTATACCACTCTCAACGTCCAGCACTTTGAGAGCATAAACGACACGGTGGACAAGATCACGGGTGTTCGCATGCAGGAGACCATCCCGGACACGTTCCTCGATAAGGCTGACGAGGTGCAGATAATAGATATCTCATGGGAGGAACTGATTCAGAGGCTCAAGGAAGGCAAGGTATACATCCCGGAAAGGGCACGTCGCGCAATGGAAAATTTTTTCCAGCGTGGAAACCTGTCAGCCCTGCGGGAGATAATGCTGAACATTGTTGCCCGCAAGATGGATGCCGAAGTCCTCAATTATATGCGAGCCAAAGCGATCGAAGGCCCTTGGGCAACTGCAGAACGGCTGGTCGTCTGTGTAACGGCAAGCCCGTATGGGAAACAGCTCGTCCGAAAAGCCTATACCATAGCTAAGCAGATGCGTGCCAGATGGTATGCACTTTATGTTTCAACTACAGCCGTACGGGAAATCCCGGACAGAGACAAGGCATACTTGACGGATACTTTAAACCTTGCCGAACAGCTGGGAGCAAAACTCGTCACGGTAGATGGCACAGATATAGCGGAAGAGATACTCAAGTTTGCGAGAGAAAATGATATTACCCAGGTGGTGATCGGAAAGCCGCTCCGTTCCATTCTCCTTGGAATCATAAAAGGCTCCCCGGTGTCACGCCTGCTCCATGCCCGCGCTGGCTTTGAAATCCACCTTATTACTCCAATTGCAGATAAAGGCATCCCCGAAATCAAAAAGGCGAAGACCGGATTTGCGTTTCAGTTCGAGCATTACATGCTGGCGCTGCTTATGGTTGCGGGAATAACGATCCTCAACCTTGCCATCTACAAAGTGCTTTTCCCATCTTCGCTGGTTTATATTTACATGATTTCAACGATCGCCTGTGCCATCCTCTTCGGGACTGGTCCGGCGATATTCGCATCGCTTGCTGGCCTTCTCGTGTTCGATTTCCTCTTTACCGAACCGCGCTTCAGTTTTTCCATGACTGCGACCCATGACATTATCAATGTAACTGTTTTTTTCCTCGTGGCAGTGGTTGTCAGTCAACTGGTTAAAATAGTGCATCGGCAGAATGCTGCTCTTCAGTACCGGATTGAGAGGATTTCGCTTATTGAGGAGATGAGCAGGGAATTTATGATGATGACTCCTATCAATGAGTTGCTGTCGGGCTTTTCCCACTACTCGCTCGAATCAAATAAGGTCCCTGTATTCCTGCGCACGACGGTGCTCGGCGAAATAGGGCAGGTGACATTAAAATACGTTAATAAAGTCCTTGATGCCCCGGCGTATGTGCTTTTCAATGAAAAGGGGTCTTTGAAGGTCTGGGCCAAAAGCAACCCCGAGATAGAGATTACCGCTAACGAGATGGCCGTTGCCGCTTGGACATTTACACACGGAGAAATAGCTGGCTCGGGCACAGGTACTTTGTCCAGCATCCGCAGCCTTTTCCTGCCTATAATGTTCCAGGACGAACCTATCGGAGTGCTTGGAATAGAATATGATTTCCGCAACCTTTTTCCCGAACAGCGCCGCTTTCTCGGTGCAATCTTGAACCTGACGTCTTTGGCGGCGGCCAGGTGGATAAACCTCGAAATCT
>CAYXFF010000096.1:0-3155 GCA_964464185.1 uncultured Syntrophaceae bacterium
AAAGGCAAAAGGAAAGTAGATAAAAACGACACAAAATCATTTCACTTCGGCCTTCAGCATTCAGATTATGCCTTTAGCCTTTAGCCCTGCGCCCTTAGCCTCAACGCACATAGATTGGATTAGAAAAAATCCAGGGCCGGTATTTTCCAAGGGCCTTTAAATAGACCTCGACACGATAGATGCCCACCTGAGTCAAAGGACACTCAAGAGATTCCACGACTATTTCCCGGAACAGCTCGCCGTTTCTCATGATCTGTATTTTCCCTCGGCACGGCAGACCTATTTTCAACTGTGCCTCACTTTTCAGGAAAAATTCATCTCCCATGGATGCTTCTTTCTCCCCATCGGTGATCATAAAGGAAAAACCTTTCGCCTCACGGAAATATTCCTGGGCCACATAAGCTCTCCCGCCTTTCAAGGCGCCAAACAGGATCTCCATATCCTTCCCGTAATCTTTTTCAAGAGGCCTTTCTGTCAGCACATGGGTTCGCACGAAGCGGAATGCCTTTCGGAAGGGAAATATGTCAAGGTTCAGGCCAAAAACCCTTTTGAGCGTGTTATGATTATCGAGCTCGCCGATTCCGACAACACGCGACTTCTGATTCAGGTCGTCCCAGCGTCTCAAGGTCATCCGCCTGGGACCTTTGAGAAAGAGGGCCGGGAAAAGATAGCCGAAGACCGCTCCGGCATACCCCCTCAGGGACGACTGCCAGTCCGTCATGAAATCCCAAATCCCCATGCCTGCATATCCGGACACTCCCCAGTCGACCCATGGAAAAGGTTTCACGTGAAACATCTCCGTTCCCTCGTGATCGGGATGGGCAATAAAGCCAAATCCGCCCTGTTCGAGGACCTTATCTATAATCCGCTGAGGAGAACCCTCTTCCTGGTCCATGCTGACCGGTTCACGGATGCCGAAAGCAAGGTAATGATTGAACTGCGCCGGGGAGATCTCCTCTCCCACGATGAGGAGCGTCCCTCCGTGCCACCCCTCCAGGCCCGCATCCCGGGCCCCGAGGTTGAAATGATCGGTAAGCATCAGGAAATCAAGGCCGTTTTTCTCCGCAGCCTCAAGAATCTCGGATATGGACGAACGCCCATCAAAGGAATAATTGGAATGGAAATGAATTGCCCCCGCATAATCATAAAGCTTCATTCTTCTTGTCTTTTTTCTTCTTTCCCCTATGCCTGACGCCTAATGCCCAATGCCTGGTGCCCGCCCTTTACATCAAACTCTTCCCGCTTTCGGCGATCACCCGGTCAATCTCCTGCTTCAGCTCCGCCGGCAGACCTTCCATCTCTATATTTAAAAACCCTCTCACAATGAGAGCCGTGGCTTCAGCCTCGCTGATCCCCCGTGCCATGAGGTATTCAATCTCTTCCTGGGAAATCTTTCCGACGGCCGCCTCGTGAGACATTTCCACTCCGGCGACGCGCCCGTCAAGCTCCGGTATGGCACGGATGTTGCCGCTTTCCGCAAGCATCAGGCCGTTGCACTCCAGATGCGCCTTGACACCCGGCTGGTATCCCACCAGAAGTCCCCGGGCGATGATGTTTCCTCCCGTAGAGATTGTCCTGGAAATGATCTCTGCTCTTGTTCCGGTCGCTTCCAGATGAACGCTCCCGCCCACGTCCATTTCTGATCCCTTCCTGGCAACCAGTATGGTGTTCAGCCTGGTCACTGCTCCTCCTCCCATGAGGCGAACGGAAGGGGCCATCTGAAGGGACCGGGCCGGTTTCATGCAAACGTAATTGGAAAGATAGGTTCCCCCTTCTTCCACCCAGACAGCGGTTCTTGGCCTGACGGCCACCTCCTCGCCCCAGTTGTGAATCATGGTGAATGTAAGCGTGGCGCCGCGCTTGACATAGAATTCCGATACGCCGATGTGGAGCGCCTTCTCCAGGTGGGGGGCCGTGGTGCAGCCCGTGATGATGTGGAGCTCAGCGTCTTCCTCTACAATGACGATATTGTGAACATTCTGGGAAATGCCTTCTTCGCTCAGGTAAAGACAGGCCTGGACGGGAAAGAGCGACTTCACTCCTTTCCCGGCCCGGATGAAATATCCGTTATGAAAATCAAGCTCCGCCCTCGCCGTGTACTTATCCGCCCCCACATCCACAGCCTTCCACCAGTAATCCGGAAGACCCTCATACTTCTTCAAGGCTTCCATTGTGGGCAGGATCTCAACCCCTTCCTCTCTCACGGAACAATGAACGGGCGAATGATCCATCTGGATGTAGCTTCCTGTCCTCTTCTCTCCGGTAAGGATCATACCCGCCTCTGCCATTCCCTGCTTTTCCTCCTCAGATACACCGGCAAGACTCTCCTTGTAGACATGCTTCTCCGCCTTGCCTTTGAAGCTTGAAAGATCCAGGTCCGGACCATAGAGGGCCTTCTTTTCCGCCGCGCCAAGGGCCTTTTCTCTTATCTTTGACATCTTGCGCATTCCTCATAGCCGAGATTACAGATGGTATTGAACATCTCTCTCGGGTTCCCGTGGCATTTCATCCCTCCGTCAAGCAGGAGATAACCCCTGTCCGCTTCCAGATAATTCAGAATGAGCCCCGTATGGGTGATAATCAACCCCGACTTCACCCGCAGCCGGCGCAGATTCTTCTGGAGAAGCTTCTTGATGACCTTGCCGATAAGGGCAATATTTTCCAGGTCGACACCCGACTCGGGTTCATCGAGAAGAATGAGATCGGGGTTCTGGGCCATGAGCTGAAGGAGTTCCGATTTCTTGATCTCCCCTCCCGAAAGTCCGTGGTTAATTTCCCGGTCCAGAAATTCCGAAAAATTAAGGCTTTTCGCATAGCTTTCCGTCTTACCGCCGTTGTCACGGCTCAAAAGCTCCACGAGGTCTCGTGTCTTGAGTCCCCTTATTGTGGGCGGCCTCTGAAAAGACATGCCAATCCCCAGGGCGGCCCTTTCATTGATGGGGAGATGGGTCATATCGATTCCCTTGAAGACAATGCTCCCCTTCGTGATTTTGTATCTCGAAAACCCCATGATCGCCATGAGAAGGGAGGTCTTGCCTGACCCGTTCTTTCCAAAAAGAACATGGGTTTCTCCTTCTTTGATCTCCATATTGATGTCATGGAGAACCTCTCGACCCCCCACTTCTACGCTTAAGTTATTGATTTCTAAAGACATT
>CAYXFF010000096.1:3255-6480 GCA_964464185.1 uncultured Syntrophaceae bacterium
GAGAACCTCTCGACCCCCCACTTCTACGCTTAAGTTATTGATTTCTAAAGACATTTACAAGCTCCTTTCGGCATCGGGCATTAGGCGTTGGGCATCAGGCAAAAAGCAAACGACGCTCATACCTCTCAGGTATCTTTCTTTCACTTGAACCCTTGAACCCTTGAATCCTCGAACCCTTTCTGCATCTTCCCAGCTTCTAATCCCTTGAGCGGACATGTTTCACATAGCGGCGACTTCCTGCAGAACCGCTTGCCCGTATTCACGAACAGGGCATGGTACTGATTGAAGAGCGGCGCACGGCAGGGAAGGTGATCCATGAAGAGCGATTGAATATCGCGGTACCGGGCGTCCTCATCAATGAGATGATGACGGAGGAGAATTCGTCGTGTATAGGCATCCACCACAAAAACCGGCTTTTCACCCGCATAAAGAAGAATGCTGTCCGCCGTTTCCTCGCCGATCCCCTTCACACCCAGAAGCTTTTCGCGCAGCGACCAGAGTTCCTCCTCAAACATTTTATCGAGATCGCCATCGTACTCTTCAAACAAGAAAAGAATGAAGTTTTTCAGTCTCTTCGTCTTGATGCGATAATATCCGGAAGGCTTGATCAGTTCCTCAAGCTTCTCCTCTCCTATTTTGAGAAGTCCTTGAGGAGAAAGCAGATCACTTCCTTTCAGGTTTTCAATTGCCCGCTCAACATTCTTCCAGTTCGTATTCTGGGTAAGAATGGCGCCTACAGCTATTTCAAAGGGCGTTTCTCCCGGCCACCAGTTAAGGTTCCCGAAGCAGCCGTTCAGCGTTGCGTAAATCTTCAACAAGTAATCGCCGGTTCTCATGCTGAACTATAACCGAAAAAGAACAAAAAAGGGGCACCCCTGTTTTTGTTTACTCTGTGACTTAGCTTTTCCGAATCGCAATATAAATTGTCGCCTTTCCCCGCTTCACCAGGAGCAGGACATTCTCGCGAGCGTCTTTTTTCGACATTTCCCGCTTGTAGTCCTTCAAAGACGCTATCTTCACCTTATTAACCTGAACAATGATATCCTTGGGTTTTACACCGGCTTCATCGGCGGGGCTTCCTTCCCTGACCCCCGTGACGACAACACCGGATCTTTTAGAAAGACCAAGATACTCCGCGACTTCAGGCGTTATATCCTGAACAGTCATCCCAAAATAGCCGCCCCGTGCCAGTCCTTTTTTTGCTGACAGCTCAGTCGTATCTTTTCGTTCTGTAATAACGACAGGGAAAATGTTGACCTTGCCGTCTCGAATAACCTTTATGTCCACTTTCTTTCCGATGTGAACCGCTGCGACCAATCTCAGTAAATCATGGGCATCCTTCACTTTTCTCCCATCAACCTCCGCGATGACATCCCCCGCCCTGATGCCTGCCCTGTCCGCGGGATCACCTTGCACGACATCGGCCACCAGGGCTCCCTCTTTCCCTTTGAACTTGAGAGAATGAGCCATGTCTTCAGTAATGTCCTGAACTGAGATCCCCAGCCATCCACGGGTAACCTTGCCCCTTGTCTTCAATTCCGGGAGCATTTCCTTAGCCATGTTGACCGGAATGGCAAAACCGATTCCCTGTCCCTGCGCCACGATGGCTGTATTGATTCCCACTACTTTTCCGTCCACAGAGAAAAGAGGTCCGCCGCTATTACCCGGATTGATGGATGCGTCGGTCTGGATGAAATTATCATAGGGCCCTGCCCCGATCACGCGCCCCTTCGCGCTGACAATTCCAGCCGTGACGGTCTGCTCAAGTCCGAAGGGGTTCCCTATTGCAATCACCCAGTCGCCGACCCTCAGCCTGTCTGAATCTCCGAACTCCACAACAGGCAGGTGATTCGCCGCTTTTATCTTGATCAGAGCAATATCGGTCTTGGCATCTTTTCCCACGACTCTGGCGTCATATTCCTTTCCGTTCGAAAGCCTGACCTTGATCTTATCGGCTTTCTCCACCACGTGGTTGTTTGTAAAAATATAACCGTCCCTGCTGATGATAAACCCCGACCCGAGGCTCCTCTGCTTGAACTGCCGCTGCGGGGAATCGCCGAAGAAACGTCTGAAAAATTCTTCGCCTCCGAAGAACCGGTCAAAAAAATCGTCACCGAAAGGAGACCGCTGTCCCCGGTTCCCTCCCGACTTAATGATCTTTGAGGTCGAAATATTCACGACGGCCGGCTTCAACTTATCCACGAGATCGGCGAAAGAGGCCGGAGCCCCCGATGCATCCCTGGTCGAAGCAAGCCGGTAGAACTTCGCGGGCTTCGCCGCAAAAGCAAAATGGACGACTCCTACAAAGGAAATAACGAAAAAGCAGATGAGAAAAACAAGCCAGAATATGAGAAAGTCCTGTTTCCCCCCGTGATTTATTTTCATCCTCATCCCCCAATATTTTTATCCTGGAACCTTCAAGGGTCTCGCAGTAAATTCATTCTCTCGTTCAAGGCGATTGTGGCATTGTTTCAAACCGGCTCTTATTTATCAAATTCATTGGCATGTCAACAAATAATATAATAGATGGCTGGTCCTGTCAGGGCAATGATTTTCTGAAGAGAACTCCCTTCAAATAAAGGGATTGAGGGATGTTGATCACATAGGGATGATCACGATCCTGAAAGAGATGTTCCACAACCTCCAGTCTGGAATCCGTTTCCGCCGCCGCCTCCAGAGAAACACGCTTCAGGTCTTCGAGAGAGACATGATGCGAGCAGGAGAAAAGAGCGAGGTACCCTTCTGGCCTCAAAAGCCGCAATCCCGCCAGCATAAGGCGCCGATACCCCTTGAGGGCTCCCCCTCTGGAACTCTTCGTCTTCGTAAAGGAAGGCGGATCGAGGACAATCAGGTCATAGCGCCTTCCCTTCTTGAATGCTTCGTCGAGATAGTCGAAGGCGTCGGCCTTTGCCGTCACCACGTTTTTCAATCCGTTCAGCCGGACGTTGACGGCGGCCAGATCAAGGGCGGGCAAGGACACGTCCACCAGCGTCACGGCGGCTGCGCCCTGCAGGGCCGCGTGAATGCCGAATCCGCCCGTATTCGAAAAAACATCCAGAACGTGAAACCCCTCGCCGACACAGGACGCGACGATTTCCCGGTTTCTGCGCTGATCCAGGTAGAATCCCGTTTTCTGGCTTTCCCTCATCCGGATGCAGAACCGGACCCCCTTTTCTTCAACGACAATCTCATCAGGAATCTCCCCGAAGAGAACCCCTTCAGCCG
>CAYXFF010000097.1:0-2271 GCA_964464185.1 uncultured Syntrophaceae bacterium
TTCTTTGCGAGCTGCCGGATGTTCGGCAATGTTGCCGTTGCATTGTTCCAGCCGCTTAACGGCTTTACACCGGCGATTGAGCAGAGGAGATCTCCGGTCGTTGCGGTGAAATCCAAGCCACCTGCATCGTTCAGAACGTATCCCCCCGTTCCCGGCGTGGTCTTGGCAATGGTGCATGTCACCCCACATGCAGTGGGCATAATGACGGTGGTTTTCAGCCCGGTAACGCTGGATGTGTAGGTGAGTTTATCTGCCCCCGTTTTTGCCGGCGTCCATACCGTTTCCTGATAATCGGTTTTCGCACCTGCTGCCACGATCTTGTCAACAACACCTTCGACGGTATCATCATCGAGGATAGCCACGGTGAAGATATAATTCCCACCGAGGGTAATTGTCAGATTCCCGGACGATGTTGGTTCTGCCGTTACCGTGATTGTATTGACTTCCGTTGCTGTTGCAGTGACGTCGTTTGCCGATCCTTCAAAGGCCGAAACGTAGATGTAATCCTTTTCGACCGTGTCCACGACGAATGCCGGGTGGACTTTGTAGCCCGTTCGCGCCACCGGGTATATCGTGAACCGATATTTGTTCGAGAGTGCATCAACCTTGTAGTAAAATTTCGGGATACGGACCATTACCTGCCCGTTCGAACCGGTGTAGGAGAATAATGGATCTCCATAAAAGGCGGTCACCACTCCCGCATTGGAGAGGTTGCATCGTCTGATAGCCCCGAATACTGCATGACTCGCCCAGTCCCCGGCAGACATCGTGATGGCCGCACCAAACTGGTTTACCAGAGTCAAAGTCGGGCTGGTGGAATCTGTCGCCCACTCAACACCGATCGGTAAATCGAGGGGTGAATAGGGCAAGTCCCCCCATTTTAAACCCGGTGTGACCGAACTGTCAGCAATTAAGACCTGTCCGTTCGTTCCGACAGGCAATCTTGTAGCTGAATCCGCCCCAACCCCTGCCGGGAGATCTCCTTTTGCATCCCAGAGAGGATCGGTCGCAAGCGATCGTGACCTGATGTTGGTCATGATCAATACCCCAGGTATTTGCAGTCGATTGTTGCTGCCGTTCCCCCGGTTTCACTCACGAAGGTCAGACGGATATACCCCACTGCAGTTTCCGGGACGGTGAAGATATACGTGTCGTTTGCCGTGATCGTTGTGTCAAGGTTCGATATATCGAGGTTTGCCCAGACGGAATTATCCGGGCTACCCTCAACACGAACGACTACGGTTGTGTTGATAGCCGCCACGGTGACAAACATCGAATGGTTAATCCGTTCACTTGTGGCAAACCCGGTCGTGCTGCCCGGTGCCGTAAGTTGCGTGAAGGTATTCGCAAGCGAGTAACCAGTTGTTGATACCGGTAATCGGTTTGTCACGGACACTTCACTCCCATCAGTAGTTACGAGTTTTACTGTTCCTGCCATGTTTTTCCTCAGATCTGAATATCATTAATTTCACCAATTGGTTCCATGATCCTATGCGCATAGGTTTTTGTTTTTGCATTGGGCATAGCCAATTATAAAGGGGAATGTTAAAAATGATATTATGGGCATTGTTTTGGACAGCACCGTTGGGAGCAGCCCGCTTATAATTGACAGTTCAATCGAGAGCGATTCGACCAGCTTGGAGAGCCCGGTTACCGGCAGTTCCCTGCTCGTGATGACGTTTGATATCGGAGCTGGTTTTGTTGTCGGAAAAGTTATGACGACCGGGGGCCTGCCCGAACTCCTTGAGGCCCCGGGCGTAACGCTGGATAGCACTATCGACGCTTAATAAATCGCTGTATTTACCTGGAAATACCCTTTTTTGCCGGGCGGTAACGCGATGCCGCTGACTTCTACATACGCCTGCACGACATACTCGCCGATCTGGGTGATTTCGGTGCCAACGGTGGTGTAGAGGATATCACCGGTGACGACGTCCCAACTGTCCGGCGTCCACACGGCAGCAGTGAGGTCGGGGCGTTTGATTTTGAGCAGCACGGAAGTCGCCCCGGTCAATGCCCGGTTGGTTTTGACGGTGATCTGCTGCCCGGGTTTGCCGGCCCAGATGACATCGGACATCAGATCATCCCCTTCTTTTTCATTTTACTGTAATATTTTGAGTCTTCGTCAAGCTGGTCCTTGGCGATCTTGCTGGCGATCGCGGGATTGTCAGTATGCTCCGCCTCGGTTTTGATGCCCAGGGCCAGCTCTACCGGGTCGTAATCGCTATCCGGGCGGGAGTCTGTGCCTTCCATTACCAGAGTGGCTTTCTG
>CAYXFF010000097.1:2371-3946 GCA_964464185.1 uncultured Syntrophaceae bacterium
CCCGGAATCGCTGCGGGCCTGCCCGGAGTATCCCTCGGAGTGCGGTTTGCCACCCTGGTCGGGCTGGTTGCCAGTGTTACCTGCATCTCCCGCGAGCTCCTGCGTGATATCAGCCTGCTTGAGGTTCTGTAAGGCTGTCTCCATGCTCTGGTTATCCTGTTGCGAGACCCGGTCAACGGCTTCGGTGACAGCCTTGATGTGATCTTCATCCACCTTGGCCATCCGCATAGCCTCTTCCAGCGGGACTCCTGCGTTAATCCATTTCGAGACCACATCGGCCCGGCCCTGCTCAACCTGGATCTCCTTGAGCAGGTCGTCGAGCTCGACGATGGGTTTGAACCGGAACTCCCAGTCGGCCTGGTAGCCATCGAGCTCCGGGAGGATCTCGGTATTGATGACAGTCTCAAGATGCCTGAGAATCGGGGCCAGCATCTTGCTCTTGGTGATGTTCTGATTGATGTATGCCGTGGCGCGGTTGGCGTCCCCGGAAGTGAACTCCGACTCGCTGAAACCGAACATGGCCCAGATGATAGAGGAGATGAACTTCTGCCCCTCCAGCCACTGCATGTGCATGAGCTCGGGGAATACGGTACTGATCTCTTCCTGTCCGAGCAGGTGGAGGATGTTACCGAAATTCTCGGGGCCTTTGTTCTCCAGCTCGACCTCCATATTGCGCTCTTCGAGCTGCTCGATGCTGGATAAATCGGGATGCTTCCAGACGAGCGAGGGGCCGATGCCGTTAGCAAAGGTCATTCCTGCGGCCTTGGTGCTGTCGATCATGTATTCGAGCTGCCATTTGAGCTGCTGGATGAAGTCCGTGCCGTAGATGCTGTCCGCACGCTTATACATCATGATCATGCACACGTCTGTCGGTGCAAAGGGGATGTAGACGCCGGGCCGGCTGTGCTGCCAGTATCGCTTCACGTACCCATGCGACCAGGGGCCGAAGTAGTTGAGGCCGTATTGCCCCATGACATTGCCGAACTGGTTGTCCACCTCGATCCAGAACTCGGGGCCGCTGTATGCCTTGAGCTCCAGCAGATTGCCCGCGATGCTCCGGACCTTGACCCATGCGGCCTGATCGTATCGGAGGATATCGGGAATGGTCTGCTTGATGAGCGTCTGGAAGGTATCCTGTGGGTTGGGCCGCTTAAGGAATTTCTCGGCGAATTCTACCGGCACCTTGTTGTTATTGGTGACTTCCCACTCAGCGGTCTCGATGGTGTCCATGATGCGCTTCTCGCAGACTGCGTAAATGGCGTTCCGGGCGAGCCGGTCGTTATCGGATTTCCAGAAATTTGCACGGGGAATGCCGAAGATATTGAGATACGAGTTGACGCTGTAGATGGCCCGTCGCATGGGGTCGTTATTGAGCTGCCTGGCCCGGTATTCGAGCGCCTCGACCTCGTCCTGTTCGGTCATGTAGTATCGCTTGGAGCTCTGCGATACCATGTTGGTGGCTTTCTGCAGGGTGCGGGTCCGCATGGCCAGCCGTTCCGATGTGACCAGTTCTTCATAGGAGGGGGCTCGCAAGACCCGGAGAGCGGAACGGTACCCGACCGTGGCGGCTTTTGT
>CAYXFF010000097.1:4046-6456 GCA_964464185.1 uncultured Syntrophaceae bacterium
TTCCAGATCGGCTTGCTGCCGGGCTCTGTCTCGGTGGTATACTTCCCGGAACCCGGCAAGGCGGTCTGCTTTGAGGCCCCGCCTGCACTCTCCGAGACATAGATCGCGAAGTCAAAGGCGTCGAACTGGTCGTCGTAGGCACCATCCGGCATGATGCAGAGTTCCGAGACGAAATCCGCCATGCCCTTTTTAACCCAGACTTTTCCATTCTGCACCAACCCGGACCGGCCATACGCGCGGCTGACCTTGTCTTTCGTTGTTTTTACCTCTTTGACCCTAATAAAGGGGAATGTCTTCCGGATGCGCTGCACGAACTCCTTCTGGAATGCCACATCCTCGATGCCCATGATGTGTGGGTGCCACTGCTGGTACTTAGCGTTTACGATGGAGGCGCGACCTTCGTAGGTGAGCCGGGCCTTGTAGATATCGAGCACGTAGATCTCCTTTGCGATCTTTTCAAGGCCGATGATGCAGACCGCGAAGTAATCGCTCTGGTCGCCTTCCCCGATGCTGGGATCGACTCCACCGTAAGGTATGAGCCTCGATGCATCAATTTCAACACCATCGCTGCGAACAATCCAGAGTTTGCCATCTACCCGGGTCTCGGTGGTGTACCAGCGGAACCAGTCGTACTCGAAGATATTGCCCTTTTTCATGAGCTCGGCATCGTTCTGGTACTGGAGATTGAAGATGACCGCACCGAGATTCTCCCGGATGGTGAGGAGGCCTTCGGTGAGCTTGCCGGTCGCGGGATCGAGCCGGTCGTGCAGGGGCATGTAGGTTTCCCAGATGCTGCACTCATCACCGTTGTCATCTCTCCGGATCCCCTGCTGGATCTGGGTGTCGTATCCGAGCTCATCGATCATGGTCTGGTACAGGTCCATGAAGTGGTACCGGGTGCCGATGATGTGGAGCTCGCCGCCCGGGATCAGGGTGGGAAGGAGGGTCTGCCGGAACCACTCCAGCATCCGGTCGCGGCTGCCTTCAGTGCGGGCGTTCTCGAAGTTGATCAAGTCGTCGCAGATGATGATGTCGTAGTGCCCGGACGTGACGGCACCGGAGTAAGCGCCGTGTGCGGTGATGGTGGCTTCGGTGAGGATCTTGCTCCTGCCTTTGAGAACGACCTGGTGGTCAGTCCATCTTTCCCCGGAGAGCGGGCCAAAATGCTTTCTTATGAGTGGGTGGTGGTGCAGGGCGGTCTTGATGGTGCCAAGGAACCGGACAGCATGATCGTCCGTATCGCTCACGATGAGGATCCTGATGTTGGGGTCCTGCAGGGCCCGCCACGCAGCATACCCGACCGTGACAACCCGACTCTTGCCGCATCCCCGGGGAGCGAGATCAAGGGAGATAGAGGTGTTCTCTATGTGGTGCAGGAGTCTCTCGTGGTGGGGCTCGATGACATAGGAGAAGACCTTTTTGATGAAGTACCGGCAGGATTGTAACAGGAACTCTTTTTCATGCGCTGCTGCTACGGTTGCCGGGTCAAAATGGGTGGGTGATTTGGTGACAGCATGCATCAGCCCTCAGATTCTTTGGATTGTGCACCTATCACCGGGAATTTGCCCTGGACAAGACACTGTGGACATTCTGCAGTAATCTCTGCCTTCCGGATCGCCTGCCGCATTATACTCTCCGTCAGTGGCCGTTCCCGCCCGGTATATGGGGTGCGGTAGTTGGTGATGGTAGAGACTTTACCGCATCCCTGACATTTAATGATGAGTGAATATGCGATCATAAACTCTCTGCGATGATATCACCAATCTTGCGGGCGGCCTCGGGTGACAGAGAGGGAATGAGTGGGGTAGACCCGGTCTTAATTTCACCGGCGTGCTCGACATCGTGCTTATCCCTCCAGTCCTTCGACTGCCGGTTCTTGAGCCAGAAGATCTGAGCGGTCACATCCGGGGCGACCTGCTTGACTGTGTTCTGCGTTATTTGGCTTCCATCCGGGTTTTCGGTGACCCGTTTTTCCGTATATTCATACCCACAGGCACGCTGGTACAGCGAGGCCACAACCTTACTATCCGCCTGATCCTTGCACTCTTTTATGGCTCCGGCAAATTCGGGATATTCCTTTCTCCACCGGATCAGGGTGTCTTCATCCACCCCGAGTGCCTTGGCAATCTCTGGACCGGTTTTACCCATAAGTGCGAGATCACCCGCTTTTTTCGGGTGTATTTCGGGATTATACAGGGACGGGCGGCCTCGTTTCTTCTTCTTTTCAGGCGGCAATTTCTTTGTCATAATTACCCCCCTTTATCGGCAATTTATTACTTTTACTTGAATTACAAACTTTGTGAGCCGGAACAAGATTATCCAAATCCTGTGTACCCCCCTTTGAAATCGGTATAACGTGGTCTATACTAAAATCGGTGTAGTGAATCTGTTTTCCACAAATATGACAAGT
>CAYXFF010000098.1:0-4874 GCA_964464185.1 uncultured Syntrophaceae bacterium
ACCATCATTGATATCTGGGGCGCAGACCATCACGGGTATCTGCCCCGGGTGTACGCGGCCATTCAGGCCCTGGGCAGGGAAAAAGATACCCTGAAAATCGTCCTCGTGCAGCTTGTGAGCCTTTTGCGGGGCGGGAAGCCGGTGGCCATGTCCACCCGCTCCGGTGAATTCGTGACCCTCAGGGAGGTTGTGGACGAGGTGGGGAAGGACGCAGCCCGGTACAATTTCCTCATGAGGCGATCGGACAGCCAGCTGGATTTTGACCTGGAGGTCGCGAAGAAACAGTCCAACGAGAATCCCGTCTATTACGTCCAGTACGCCCATGCCAGGATATGCAGCATCATGAGGACGGCCGTTGAGCGGGGTGTCAAAGTCCCCGCCTTCCACGAGGCGGACATGGGCCTCCTGAAGCTCCCGGAAGAGATTCTCCTGATCAAGCATATCACGAGGTATCCCGAGGTTCTTGAGGGAAGTGCGGCGGCCCTCGAACCTCACCGGTTCACTTTTTATCTGAATGAGCTTGCCGCCGTTTTCCACAGCTATTATAATAAGCACCGGGTCATCTCCGAGGAAGATGAGTTGAGCCGGGCAAGGCTTTTCCTGATGAAGTGCATCGGTACCGTACTGAGAAATGCCTTGAGCATACTGGGCGTATCGGCACCCGAAAAAATGTGATCCCGTCGAATGCAGATTAAGAAATCAAGAGGATTTGAGCTCAGGCTGAGCAAGTTAGGGGTGACCCTGTTTACCCTGGGGGTTTCCTGTCTTCTGCTGATCGCCTTTGCTCTCGGCGTCATGGTCGGCAAGAACATTGAAACCTATCCCGCCAGGATCACAGGTGCCATTCCCGGCCTTATCAGGGAGAAGATCGCCAGGACGCCTCTTGATCCAGGCGTAGCAGTAGCACCGGGCGACATCCGGGAATCCCGGAAAGAGGATCTGAAGCTCACCTTTTACGATACCCTTACCGGCAAGAAAAAAGGAGAAACAAAGGAAGAGATGCCCCCGCCGGGGGTGCAGGAGGAAAAATCTCCTGTGAAAGAAAAACCTGCCGTTCAGGAACAACCACAGGCAAAGGAAAATTATATTGTTCGGGTGGCTTCTCTCCGGGATGAGAAGAAAGCGCAGGAGCTGCAGAAAAAGCTTTCCGGGATGGGGTACCAGTCCATGCTGGACACGAGAGAAGTAGATAACAAAGGGACCTTTTACAGGATCAGTCTTCGCGGATTCGAGACAAAGGATGAGGCCACGAAGGCTGCCGACCTCGTGCAGAAGAAAATGAAGCTGAAGTGCCTGGTCGTCAATGCGAAATAAATAATGGCAAGAGGTAAAGCGGCAAAGCGGACAGTCGCTCGCTGAGGGCTTGTTTATCATGTTTGAAAGTCTCACGGAAAAATTAGACCCCATTTTCAGGAAGCTCAAGGGAAGGGGCAGGCTTGATGAAGAAAACGTCCGGCAGGCCATGAAGGATATCCGGATGGCCCTTCTGGAGGCCGACGTCAACTTCAGGGTGGTCAAGGACTTCACAGAGGACGTGAGATCAAGGGCCGTGGGGCAGGAGGTCCTTGAAAGCATCACACCGGGCCAGCAGGTTGTCAAGATCGTCCATGACCGGCTTGTGGAACTCATGGGGGGCGGCAGCAGCCATCTGAGGCTGGCAAACCGCTTTCCGGCGCCGGTCATGCTCGTGGGTCTCCAGGGATGCGGGAAAACCACGACCGCGGCGAAACTGGCTCATCTCCTCAGTGAGAAGGGAAGACGGGTTTCCCTCGTATCCGCCGATATCTACCGCCCGGCCGCCATCGAACAGCTGAAGATACTGGCAAAGGAGTTGGGAGCGGGTTTCTTTGAACCCCGCGACTTGGGCGATGCCGTGAGAATCTGTGTAGAGGCCGTGGGGGAGGCCAACGCGAAAGGCTATGATACGGTGATCATTGATACAGCTGGGCGGCTACATATTGACAGTGAGATGATGGACGAACTCAAGAGGATCCAGAATGCCGTGAATCCGTCGGAGGTTCTTCTGGTGGCCGATGCCATGGCGGGGCAGGATGCCGTTTCCGTTGCCGAAAGATTCAATGAACTTCTCGGTATTGACGGAGTCATTCTCACGAAAATGGACGGCGATGCCAGGGGCGGCGCCGCCCTCTCCGTAAAGGCCGTCACGGGAAAGCCCATCAAGTTCGTCGGCGTGGGCGAAAAAGTGGATGCTATCGAAGTCTTTCACCCCGATCGCATGGCCTCCAGGATCCTGGGGATGGGTGATATTCTCACTCTCGTGGAGAAGGTGCAAGTTGCCGTCGATGAGAAAGAAGCGAGGGAACTGGAGAAGAAAATCCGTCAGGATTCATTCAGTCTGGAAGACTTCAGAAATCAGTTGACCCAGATTAAAAAGATGGGGTCTATCAAGGATATGCTGGGCATGATCCCGGGACTCGGAAAGATGAAGGCTCTTAAAAATGTAGAGCCCGACGAAAAGGAACTGGTGAAGACGGTGGCCATCATCGACTCCATGACCCGGAAAGAACGCTTGAATTACCAGATCATAGACGGGCAGCGCAGAAAGAGGATCGCACGGGGAAGCGGGACGACAGTCCAGGACGTGAACCGGTTGCTTAAGAATTACGCCGAGATGCGAAAGATCATGAAGAAGATGACAAAGGGCGGCATGAAATCTTTGAGGAGAGGCAATTTCCCCTTTTAATGAAATTAAAGATATGTTAGCTTACATACTTACACTTTAGGAAATTCAAACAGGAGGTGGCAACACGAGGAATGGCGTTAAAAATGAAACTGGTGCGGATGGGCGCTAAGAAGAAACCCTTCTACAGGATCGTTGTGGCTTCATCTGAGTCCCCCAGGAACGGGAAATTCATTGAGATCGTCGGGAACTATGATCCGAAAAAAGATCCGGCTGAAGTGAACATCAAGGAAGATCGCATAAAAGAATGGTTATCAAAGGGCGTCATTCCCACCTTGACGGTCTCGAACCTGCTCGTGAAAAAAGGCATCCCGGCCAGGACAAAGTAACGCCGGGCCGTCTCAAGAGCATGGTCATGATGGGCTTTTGCTGAAACTCCCGCAGGGCTAACATCTCAACCGGAATGATATCAGTGGAGGTGCTAACGATGAAAGATCTGATCAAGTACATTGCGCAGGCCTTGGTGGATAATCCGGATATCGTGGAAGTTTCTGAGGTTCTGGGAGAACAGACGTCGGTCATCGAATTGAGG
The DNA here is from genome assembly GCA_964464185.1 of uncultured Syntrophaceae bacterium. Classification (GTDB taxonomy): domain Bacteria; phylum Desulfobacterota; class Syntrophia; order Syntrophales; family UBA4778; genus UBA4054. Next base: position 3,234 of record CAYXFF010000098.1, read on the forward strand.
GTTGCAAAAGAAGACCTCGGAAAAGTGATCGGCAAGGGCGGAAAAACGGCGAAGGCGATGCGAACCATCCTCAGCGCCGCGTCAGCGAAGGTTCGAAAGAGGGCCGTGCTGGAGATCATAGAGTAATTGGCGGGTCTGTTTGCCATAGGCAGAATTCTGAAGCCCCATGGCCTCAAGGGCTGCATGAAAGGGGTTTCATACCTGGAATCGGATGAACGTTTCGGCCGTGTCGACGAGGTTTTTCTCGGCGAGGAAAAGGGCGAAGGACATCCCTTCAAGGTTGAAGACCTGGAGATCAAAAAGAAGGGTTTCCTTCTGAAACTGCAAGGGATTGAGGATGCGGGCACGGCCGGGCGATGGGCGGGTGCCGAAGTCCTTGCGGACTCTTCCCTGCTGGAAAAGCTGCCGGACGGGGAATACTACTGGCGCGATCTCGTCGGTCTTCACGTTTATTCGGAAGAAGGAAATTTTCTTGGAAAGATCGAAGCCGTTTTCCCGACGGGAAGCAATGATGTGTATGTCTGCGCCGGGGGAGAAAGGGAAATCCTGCTGCCCGCAATCGCGGATGTAATCCGGGAGGTCGATACGGGAAAGGGCCTCATGGTCGTCAGGTTGTTGAAGGGCTTGTAAGGCAGATGATCCGGTTTGATATCCTGACCCTCTTCCCGGAGATGTTCAAATCTCCTTTTGATTCAAGTCTCCTGAAAAAGGCTCAGGAAAAATGGCTCATTGAAATAGCTGTTCATGATATCCGGGATTATACGGAGGACAGGCACCGCGTGACGGATGACTATCCCTATGGCGGAGGGAGCGGAATGGTGATGAAAGTGGAACCCATTGCGCGGGCTCTGGAAGATGTGGTTCAGGAACGGCACGCGGCGAAGGTGGTTCTCCTGACCCCCCAGGGAAAAGTCTTCAATCAGATCATGGCCGAGGAACTGTCAACCTGTTCAAGGATCGTTCTGATTTGCGGCCGATACGAGGGGGTGGACGAGCGGGTCAGAGATTATCTCGTGGACGAAGAAATCTCCATCGGCGATTACGTCCTGACGGGAGGTGAACTGCCGGCCATGGTCATCGTGGATGCCGTGTCACGCCTGGTTTCGGGAGTGCTGGGAAATTGCGACTCCGCCGCGACAGAGTCATTTTCGACGGGGCTTCTGGAGTACCCGCAGTACACGCGACCGGCCGACTTCCGCGGCTGGAAGGTTCCCGAAGTCCTTGTTTCGGGGAATCACAGGGTCATTGACATCTGGCGGCGTAAAGAATCCCTGAGGAAAACAGCATTGCGGCGCCCCGACCTCTTGAGCAAGGCCGGCCTCACGGAAGAGGATCGGAAAATATTGGAAGAGATCAAAGCGGACAGCTGACGGCCGATAGTTATGGTAAATCTCTATATCGCTCTCTTGCATTACCCCGTCTGCAATAAGGAGGGCAGGGTTGTGACCACGTCCGTGACCAACATGGATATTCACGATATATCCAGGACGGCCAGGACATACGGCGTGAAACGTTTTTACATCGTGACACCCGTCATGAAGCAGAGAGAACTGGTGGAGAAGATACTGGACCACTGGCGGAAAGGTTATGGCGCATCTTACAACCCCTTGCGAAAAGAAGCTTTTGAGATTGTGGATATAA
>CAYXFF010000098.1:4974-6412 GCA_964464185.1 uncultured Syntrophaceae bacterium
GAAATAGATATTGTTTTATTCGGGAGGAATGAAAAAATGAATTGGGTTGAAATGATTGAAAAGGAACAAATGAGAGGAGACATTCCGGGTTTCAAGTCCGGTGATACCGTCAAGGTCTACGTGAAGATCGTAGAGGGTCAGAAGGAGAGAATCCAGGTCTTTGAAGGTGTGGTCATCCGGAAGAAACGCGGAAACAGCCGCGCCATGTTCACGGTGAGGAAGGTGTCTTACGGGGTTGGAGTGGAAAGAACATTTCCCCTTCATTCACCGGTCATCGACAGGATTGAAGTCGTGACGAGGGGCAGGGTGAGGCGCTCACGGTTATACTATCTGCGCAAACTGAGAGGCAAGGAAGCGAGAATAAAGGAACTGGGCAGGCGATAATCGCGGTCTTCCCGGGTCTTTGTCTCCGCAAACAGACATTAAAAGCCAGGATTTTCCTTCTGATGACCCGTTATGAATTGCGTGCCCGTGAGAGGGGATTTAAAGTTATTGCCGGTATTGACGAGGCCGGCAGAGGGCCCCTTGCGGGGCCGGTTGTAGCCGCCGCCGTTGTTTTTCCGGGCGGCTACCGGAATGAGGACATTCGCGATTCAAAAAAGCTTTCAGCCGGAAAGAGGGAAAAATTATACCAGCAGATAAAGCAGGACGCCCTGGCCATCGGCATAGGGGTCGTTGAGCCATCTGTCATAGATAAGACGAATATCCTCAGGGCCTCCATCGCAGCCATGGAGGAGGCCGTCGCAAACCTCCTGTTTCCCGTCGATTATCTTCTCATTGACGGCAATCAACCCATCTGCACAGACATCTCCCAGGAAACGGTCGTGAAAGGAGACAATCGAAGCGTCTCCATTGCCGCGGCGTCCATCATCGCAAAAGTTTCCCGGGATCAGATCATGGAAATCTACCACCGCCAGTATCCCCATTACAATTTTCTCAATAACAAGGGTTACGGAACGAAGGAACACCGCGAGGCGATCCGGAAACACGGATTCTGCAAGATCCATCGCAGATCTTTCAAGTGGGTGAAGGATCAGGCCGGTTCTCAGACCCTCATTCCTTTTCCGGATGAAGGATGAGAGGGGATGGATCCATCGGGAGAGACAAAGATCGGAGTCGGCAAACGCGGCGAGGAACTTGCCGTGCGTTATCTGGAGGACGCGGGGTACCGTATCATCGAGAGAAATTATCGGTGCCTTTTAGGTGAAATCGACGTGGTCGCGAGAGACGGAGAGAGCCTTGTTTTTGTGGAGGTCAAGAGTCGCCGCGGCGAGGGCTTCGGAGATCCTCAGGAGGCCGTCGGTCCCAGAAAACAGAAAAAAATCTCGAGGATCGCCCAGTATTACCTTAAAGAAAAACGCCTGCGGGACGTCCGGGCCAGATTCGATGTGGTGGCCGTCAGGATCATGCCCGGGGGAAGCCGGATCAAAGTGATCCA
>CAYXFF010000099.1:0-6305 GCA_964464185.1 uncultured Syntrophaceae bacterium
GGTTTCTTTATGCGGGGAGCCGTTCTGTTGTAGCCAGCCTGTGGAAGGTGGACGATCTCGCGACATCACACCTCATGACAGAATTTTATGAAGCGCTTAAAAAATCGGGCAAGCGGGAAGCCTTGAGAAAAGCCCAGCTGAGCACGAAAAAGAAATATCCCCACCCCTATTATTGGGTGTCCTTTCAATTGACAGGGAACGCGGATTAAGAGGGTGGTATCAGGCGGTTTTGCCTTGTTCCAGCACGGCGTTTATTTTAGCCATGATTTCTTCGGGGGTGACGGGTTTGGCGATGAACTGCCTTCCCCCGATGATCCCCTCCTGGGACTGGACTTCCCGCCTCGAAGCGATGGCCGTGATGAACAACACCGGAATGTCCCGTGTCTTCGGGCTCTCCAGCAATTGCTCCGCGACCTGGCCGCCGCTGAGCTCCGGCATGATAATGTCCAGAAGAATCAGATCGGGACGCTCCTTCGAGGCCAGGATGATGCCCTCGGAACCGCTCGTGGTGGTCCGCACTTCGAATTTCCCGCTCTTTTCCAGATTCAGCTTGACAAAAAAACAGAAGTCTTCCTCGTCGTCGATGAGCAGAATCTTTGTCTTCCCCGATTTGACCGCTTCGTCCATGCTCTCCTCCTGTCACCGTGAGGTGCGGATGCCGGGCAAAAGGTTCAGGCCTTGCTCTTGATCATGCCCAGGGCTCTGCTCGCGGCGGCCTTCACTTTCGGATGATAGGATCCGAAACCGAAAATGCCGCTTTGCTTGCTGACCTCGGTCAGAAACGGCAGCGCTTCCTTGTCTCCGATGCTTCCGAGTGCAAGACATATCTTCTCCTGCAGATCCGCCTTCAATTCCGCTGATGCGGGGGTTCTGGATTTAAAAAGCTCAATGAGAGGCTTCACGGCGTCGCGGTGCTTCAAAGATCCCAAAGAGGTCGCGATACTGACTTTGAGCGGATCGCCGCATTCCGAAAGAGCCTTTAAAAGAATTTCTTCCCTGAAGGCGCCCCCGATGATATTGATGCTTTTAAAGGCTTCTCTCTGGACCCGGGGATCGTCATACATCAGGAGCGGCGCAAGGGTTTTTGCGTGCGCCTCGCTGCCGACCCTGCCCATCAGCCGCACCAGATTTCTCAGGTAATACCAGGGCGCGCTTTCTTCGATTCTCTCCAGAACGGCCTGAGCGGCTTTGGGGCCTATTTCAGGTATCAGGTTCAAAATCAGAATGCGTTCTGAACTGTCCTGGCTTTCCTGCAGTATATCCAGAAGGGGGTTTATCGAAAATTCAGCCAGCATGACCAGGTTTCGTCCGGCGTCATTTCGCCGGCTTCCTCTGTTGAACCGGAACTCCTCCAGAAGGATTTCCAGGATACCGGCGGACGCGATTTCCCTCAATGCTTCAGCCGCTGCGGATCGAATGCGGTCATCTTTTTCCATTTTGCGTGAGATCATGAGATGGAACGTTTCCAGAATGGCGAGACCGTCGGCAAACCGCTGATCTCTGATCCTGCCCTGAGCCAGATAGTTGAGTTGCATACAGATTATTCTGCAGGCGTTTGTCGGCACGGTTTCGGTTTTCAGCCATTTGAGCAATGCGTCCAGATATCGGTTCAATATATCCGTTTGCCGTTCCCGGGAGAAATTCTCGAGAATATCGGCCAGAGCTCCTGATGCTGCGGTCCGAGTGTCTGCATGCTCACTCTGGAGAGTGCCGATTAATCGCTCAACGATAAACTCCGCCGTCTCGGGTTCCCCTTCCGAGTAGAGCGTGTCAATCATTTCCGGTAAAGATCCGGCAACGCCTTCGTCGGGTTGCCCCCCATACAGCTTGTTTAAAAAATCATAAACTTTTTCCTTCATTTCCCGGATTTTATTTTCTTTTTCTTCTTTTTCGCGTTCATGTCTTTCCTGGATCTGATGCTGAAGTTCCATGCCTTTATCCGTATTCATCAGATGCTGGTAGGCCTGTTGAGCAAATTCGATTTTCTCTCCTTTGGGCCCCTTTCCCCCTGTGCCTTGACCATCGAGCGTCTGATGGAGCTTAAGGGCAATATGCTCGAATTTTTCGTGATCGATGCGACCGATAACCTGATCGAAAAGACGGTTTTCGAGAAGGCCCTCCATATTTTGTGCCAGCATCGCGGCAATGAAATCGGCGTCCATATCTGAAATGGATTTAGCGGCAAGCTGGGACAATCTTTCCTTTTCCTCATGATCCGAGATTCTATCAAGAACGCGCAACATATGGACCATGCTTCCCGATAATACGGCATTGGAAGCGGGAGCGTCCTTATCAACGAGATGACGCATGCCCGATTTGAATATCCTGGAAACCCACTCGGGGTCCTTTGCCATTTCCTTCACATTTTCCGGGGCCAGGACAGTATCGGGATCTTCAGCCATAATGTATTTAATGATATCCTCATCTTTTATATCAAGGCTTGCCACGATTTCACGATCTTTGCCCATTTCGACATAAATCTTCTGATTGATCTCGATGTTGGGCATTCTTCCTTCCGCAATAAGCTGCTCCAGGCCTTTTTCCTTTTTCACGTCGTCCGGTTTTTTCCCCATGATTTCCAGGAACAGCGAAAGTTCACTCTTGTCCAGATTTTTTTTGAAACCAAGGCTCTTGATCCCCCAGTTGATCATCAGCATGAGAAAGATGGCGACCTGCGGCTTCTCCTGGTTTTTTTGGCTCAATGGCTCACCGGATATGAGGAGATTCCTCTCCGACTCGGCAAGCAAAAGGGTGTCCTCTTCCCTGAGGAGAATTCCCAGCGTATCATGAAGCCTGTCGATGGTTTTCATGATCATGGCGTTGGTTGGCGGATAAAGACGCAGATTGATAATAGCCGTGTTCATGATGACTATGGCTTCAATCGCTTTTTCCTGAATTCCCGGACCGGTCATTTTTCACCTCATGAGATGAAACCTAAAGTCCTATTTCCCGGATTCCAGCACGGCGTTTATTTTAGCCATGATTTCTTCGGGGGTGACGGGTTTGGCGATGAACTGCCTTCCCCCGATGATCCCCTCCTGGGACTGGACTTCCCGCCTCGAAGCGATGGCCGTGATGAACAACACCGGAATGTCCCGTGTCTTCGGGCTCTCCAGCAATTGCTCCGCGACCTGGCCGCCGCTGAGCTCCGGCATGATAATGTCCAGAAGAATCAGATCGGGACGCTCCTTCGAGGCCAGGATGATGCCCTCGGAACCGCTCGTGGTGGTCCGCACTTCGAATTTCCCGCTCTTTTCCAGATTCAGCTTGACAAAAAAACAGAAGTCTTCCTCGTCGTCGATGAGCAGAATCTTTGTCTTCCCCGATTTGACCGCTTCGTCCATGCTCTCCTCCTGTGATGGCGGTGTGTATGCCGTTCTATTGGGGATTGCCTGCGGGCAATCCGATGATCACGCGTGTTCCCCTGTCAACCTCGCTCTCTATCCGGATCTTTCCGTGGTGCTTGTCAATGATCCCCTTGGTGACGGACAGCCCCAGACCCGCGTTGACGGGAGTGTTTTTCGTTGTATAAAAGGGATCGAATATTTTTTCAAGCTCACCTTCAGGAATTCCGCATCCCGTATCGGCAATACTGATCTGGAGATACCGTTTATCTTTTTCATCCCGGATGGCCTCGGTGCTGATGGTGACGGTTCCCCCGTTCTGCATGGCCTCGAAGGAGTTCAGAAGGAGGTTGACAAAGACCTGCTTGATCTGATTGCCGTCAACCGTTACCTTCGGCAAATCCGGTGCGTATTGCCTGACGATCCTGATATGTTTGAATTTGGTCTGATATTCCACGAGCGACAGGGTCTCTTCGATAATGGGAGTGATCTCCACGTCTTCAGCCTGAATCGGCGTCTGGCGCGTGAAGCTCAGAAGCCCCTTGATGATATTGTCCGCCCTGAGGGCGGACCGTTTTATTCTTTCCGTGACATCCAGCAGCGTCTTGTCGGATTCAACGGTCGATTTCAGGTATTCCACCCCCTGGATTATGATGGCCAGGGGGTTCTTCACCTCGTGGGCAATGCCCGCGGCCACAATGCCCAGAGCGGCCAGCTTCTCAGCCTGAATGAGCTGTTTTTGCGTCCTTTCTTTTTCCTCAAGGGCTGTTTTCCGAGAATTAATCAGAGTCTGGGTAAAAACGCCGTAGATGACGACAAAAGAGACAATCAATACACGCGTCATGACCTGATCAGACACCAGGGAGTCAAGAATCCAGTAAATGAGCACCATGGCCAATGCAATCAAGATTAAGCCATTGCGTTCTATTTGCTGACGAATCAGGTTTTTTCTTTTCATCTCGTGGTCGACCCCCTCTTTTTCGGGAGTGTTCAGGTGAGGCGTTGATAGCGTTTTATAAAGATCCTTTGCGGAATACCCCGGCGCTTGCCGCGTTGCGTTTCACTGAGGATTGCCTGCGGGCAATCCGATGATCACGCGTGTTCCCCTGTCAACCTCGCTCTCTATCCGGATCTTTCCGTGGTGCTTGTCAATGATCCCCTTGGTGACGGACAGCCCCAGACCTGCGTTTCCCGGAGTATCCTTCGTTGTATAAAAGGGATCAAACACTTTTTCAAGTTTACTTTCAGGTATTCCGCATCCCGTATCGGCAATACTGACCTGGAGGTATCCCTGGTCCCGTTCATCCCGGATTTCCTCGGCGTGGATGGTGATCGTTCCCCCGTCCTTCATGGAGTCAAGGGAATTCAGCAAAAGATTGACAAAGACCTGCTTAATCTGATTGCCGTCAACCGTTACATTCGGCAAATCCTGTGCGTAGTGTTTGACGACCTTAATATGTTTGGATTTAATCTGATATTCCACAAACGACAGGGTTTCTTCGATAATGGGAGTGATCTCCACGTCTTCAGCCTGAATCGGCGTCTGGCGCGTGAAGCTCAGAAGCCCCTTGATGATATTGTCCGCCCTGAGGGCGGACCGTTTTATTCTTTCCGTGACATCCAGCAGCGTCGTGTCGGATTCAACGGTCGACTTCAAGTATTCCACCCCCTGAAGGATAATGGCCAGGGGGTTCTTCACCTCATGGGCAATGCCCGCGGCACAGGTCCCGACGGCAGCCAGCTTCTCGGCCTCGACAAGTTCCTCGTGAAGCTTCCGCTGGGTTTCCTCCGCCGCTTTCCTTTCCGTGATGTCAATGGCAATGCCTCTGAGTCCCACGGGCCGGTCGTCCCGGATAATCGGACTGACGTAAACCGCTATGGGGAATGTTCTCCCGTCTTTTTTCAACGCTGTGTATTCGGCGCCGCTCAGCGATTCTCCTCGAAGTATTCTCTGGGTGTTTCCGGATATTTTTCCCCGGTTCTCAGGGATGAACAAGTCCAGAATACTGAGCCCCCGATCAAGATCCTCCCGCGTGAAGCCGAATGCTTCAAACGCCATTCTGTTCGCGAACAGAAGCTTGCCCTGCAGGTCCACTTCAAATACCGTCTGAGGCAGCAGGTCCGAGAGCTCTCTGAACCGGGCTTCGCTCTGCTTGCGGATGGTGATTTCCCTTTCGAGTCGCACGTTCCGTTCTTCTATGTCTTTGATGTATTCCTCAAGCTTTGAATGAAGCAGAACATTCTCAAGGGTAAAGCTGACTTCGAACTCCATGATGGACAGGGCGTTCTCATCATGGGCGTCAAATGTTTTTCCCGTTTCTTTGTTTGAAAGATTGATAACGGCCGTCACACCGCGCCGGCCCACGGAAATGGGCATGCTCAAAAAGGACGGTGATCCATATTTCGGGTCGTTCTTCTTCTGAAACCTCGGATCGCTTTCTATATCCTGGACGAGGAGGGGTTTCTTTTCTGAAATGGCATTCTTTATCAAGGTCTCGCTGATTTTGACGCGGGTTCCTTTTTCCAGTTGATCGATCCCTCTTGAGCCGACCAGGCGAAGCCATCCGTTATCCGGCTCAACGACAAACAGGGAGCCTTTCTGGGCCTTTGTCATGGTGAGGGCCTTGTCGAGGAAAGCCATAAGCAATTCATCTACGTCCGGACTTCTGACGGCGATTTCCCCGATGTCTTTCACCGCGCCCAATTCGAGGGTTCTCTGCCTGACCTGTTCCCTTGCCTGTTCAAATTTGTTCTGAAGATGGTTGAATGAAGAGATGATGTCGTCCAGCTCGGACGAATCCTTTTTGGGGTCTGTCGAAACCGTTTCCCCCGAATCGCTCGCTTTTTTCAGGGATTCCGCGATGTCAAATATCCTGTCAAAGATGAAACGCAGCGCCGTCGTTCCCGCGAGAATAAGAAGAAGAATAAAGACAAAAACAATGAGATGAGAAGAATCGAAGG
>CAYXFF010000100.1:0-1668 GCA_964464185.1 uncultured Syntrophaceae bacterium
GACAACTCTCCGCGATGATTGATTCGATTTATCCCCTTTCCCTCACCTCCTTTCACCCGTTTATGGATATAACCCCTCAGTATTGGAGGGAATACACATGCTGCGCTTTCTTTATCCGCACGAAAAAAAATTGTCAAGAATTATTTGGTTGTGTTAAAGAGGGGTTCAAGGATTCGAGTGGAGCGTTTGACTCAGGTTAAAGGTAAAATTGATGGTCAGTGATTATTGTCATGGTAAGGGTTGATAAGAAGATTGGAAAAGCCGTCCAGGGCGACATCCCCCTTGCGGAAAGACCGTACAGGTCTCTGGGAGAAAAGATCGGGCTGGATGAAAAGAAAGTGATCGAGACGGTTCAAAGGCTTTTGAAGGAAGGGACGATCCGCAGGTTCGGCGCCATCCTGAAGCACCAGAAAGCCGGTTTCAGCCGGAACGCCATGGTCATCTGGGCCGTACCGGATGAAGAAGCAGAAAAGACGGGACAGACTCTGTCCTCCTTCAAAGAGGTCACGCACTGCTACGAAAGAACGCCTGCCTTTGAAGGAAGATACAACCTTTTCACCATGGTTCACTTCCAGGATGAAGACATGGAGAGCGGAACCCGAAAGCTCGCTCTGGCGGTGGGGATAAAAGATTACAGGATCCTCGAAAGCCTGGAGGAATTCAAGAAGACGAGTATGGGGTATTTTTGAGGAAAAGGCGAAGGGCAAAGGGCTAAGGGCAAAAGGAATGACGGAAAAAAGGGCTCGAAATGACGGATAAGAACAGGGTGCTTTTTGAGGAGGCAAAGGAGTTTATTCCCGGCGGAGTGAACAGCCCGGTCCGGGCTTTCAAGGCCGTGGATTCAACCCCCATCTTTATCAGCAGGGCTTCAGGCTCGAAGGTTTACGATGCCGGGGGAAGGGAATACATCGACTATGTCGCCTCCTGGGGTCCCATGATCCTCGGCCACGCTCATCCTAGTGTGATCGAGGCGATCCGGAAGGCAGCTGAAAAAGGAACGAGTTACGGGGCGCCCACGGAGATGGAAATCGAAATGGCCCGGATGATTGTCCAGGCCGTCCCCTCGATAGATATGGTGAGGATGGTCAGTTCGGGTACCGAAGCCGCCATGAGCGCGATCCGTCTTGCCCGCGGTTTCACCGGCCGGGAAAAAATCATCAAATTCGACGGATGCTATCACGGCCATGCGGATTCACTTCTTGTCAAGGCCGGCTCCGGCGTCGCGACGCTGGGCATACCGGGAAGCCCGGGAATACCCCGAGGGCTCGCGGAACTGACCATCACGCTTCCCTACAACAACCTTGAAGCCTTCCGTGCAGCCGTCGAACGTCACGGCAACGACGTCGCCTGCGTTATCGTGGAACCGGTGGCGGGAAACATGGGTGTCGTTTCACCCCTGCCCGGCTTTCTTGAGAGTCTGAGGGAGATCACCCGTGAGCGGGGCATCCTGCTGATCTTCGACGAGGTGATCACGGGATTCAGACTGACGTACGGCGGCTACCAGAAGCTGAAAGGCATTGAACCGGACATCACCTGTTTCGGAAAGATCATCGGCGGAGGCCTTCCCGTGGGCGCCTTCGGGGGACGGAGGGACATCATGGAGAAACTCGCCCCTCTCGGGCCCGTCTATCAGGCGGGAACGCTATCCGGCAACCCCCTTGCCATGGC
>CAYXFF010000100.1:1768-6302 GCA_964464185.1 uncultured Syntrophaceae bacterium
TGATTATCGTGACGGTTCCGACCCCGATTGATGAATCCCGGATCCCCGATCTCAGCCACATCCGGAAGGCTGCCGCCGCCATCGGCCGGCATCTCGCGCGCGGTTCCTGTGTCGTCTTTGAATCGACCGTTTACCCCGGAGTCACGGAAGAAATCTGCGTCCCTATTCTCGAAAGGGAGTCGGGAATGAAGCTCGGGAGGGATTTCACGGTGGGGTATTCCCCCGAGAGGATCAACCCCGGCGACAGGACCCATACGCTGGAAACCATCACCAAGGTTGTTTCCGCGTCGGACGATGAAACGCTGGACCTCCTGGCCGGAGTCTACGGGAAAGTTGTAAAAGCGGGTATCCACCGGGCATCCTCGATCAAGGTCGCCGAAGCGGCCAAGGTCATTGAAAACACTCAGAGAGATCTCAACATCGCCCTGATGAATGAGCTCTCCATCATCTTCAACCGGCTCGGCATTGACACGTCAGAGGTCCTGGAAGCGGCGGGAACGAAATGGAATTTCCTGCCTTTCCGTCCCGGTCTTGTGGGCGGACACTGCATCGGCGTGGATCCCTACTACCTGACCTTCAAGGCGGAGATGGCGGGGTATCACCCGGAAATGATCCTGGCGGGACGGCGCATCAATGACGGCATGGGCAAATATGTGGCGGAAAAAACCATCAAGATGCTCATCTCAGCGGATAAACCCGTGCGCAACGGCAGGGTGGCCGTGCTCGGGCTGACCTTCAAGGAAAACATCCCCGATCTGCGCAACACGAGAGTCATTGATATCGTCAGAGAGCTTGAAGACTACGGTCTTGATGTCCTCGTTCATGATCCCCTCGCGAACGCGCATGATGCCAGAAAATACTACGGCATAAAGCTCGAGACTCTGCGCAACCTGAGAAACACTCACGCGGTCATCGTCGCGGTGGCGCATGATGAATACCGGAAAATGGGTCTGCGAAAAATAGCAGGGCTCTGTAAGGACGGATCACAGCTCGTCGTCGATATCAAAGGAATTTTCAATCCCGAAGAAGCACAAGATCTCGGGATCCGGTACTGGCGGCTTTAGGATAATCTTGAGAAAAACGGACAGCTAAAAAGGAGATGGAATGAAAAAGGCTTTTATCACCGGCATCACCGGGCAGGACGGTTCTTACCTTGTTGAGTTTCTGATTTCCAAGGGATATGAAGTGCACGGCCTCATCCGGAGGTCAAGCACCTTCAACACGGACCGCATCGACCATCTCTATACGGACCTTCACGATCCGAAGGCCCGCATGTATCTTCATTATGGAGACCTCTCCGTCTCCGGACAGATGACGGACCTCCTTGCCGACATCCGGCCGGACGAGATCTACCATCTCGGGGCTCAGAGCCACGTGCGGGTCAGCTTCGACATGCCCGAGTACACGGGCGACGTATCAGGCCTCGGGACACTGCGGCTGCTGGAGGCCATCCGGAAGACCGGAATCAAGGCGAAATTCTATCAGGCCTCATCGAGTGAAATGTTCGGGGCGGCGGCGGCGCCGCAGAGCGAGATCACTCCTTTTGAACCTCAAAGCCCCTACGCGGCCGCCAAGGTCTATGCCTACTATATCGTGAGAAACTACCGAAAGGCATACAACATCTTCGCCTGCAACGGCATCCTCTTCAATCACGAATCCCCCCGCAGGGGAGAAACGTTCGTGACAAGAAAGGTCACGCGGGCGGCAACCCGGATCAAGCTGGGACTGAAGGACAAGCTTTATCTCGGCAATCTCGATGCCAGGCGGGACTGGGGTTTCGCGGGAGATTACGTGGAAGCCATGTGGCTCATGCTCCAGCAGGACGAACCCGATGATTTCGTGATCGCCACAGGGAAAACGTATTCCGTCCGGGAGTTTGTCAAGAGGGTTTTCAAGAAACTCGATCTCGATTATGAAAAATATGTGGAGATCGACTCGAGATATTTCCGGCCCACGGAAGTGGACGTCCTGCTCGGCGACGCGTCCAAGGCGAAGAAAAAACTGGGGTGGATGCCCCGGGTCAGCTTCGATCAGCTGATTGACATGATGATCGCGGCCGATATGGAACTGGCGGAGAAGGAGAAGACGCTTCGCGACGCGGGCTACGAAAGAGTGGAGAGACGAATGACATGATTTCCGATTTACGAGGGAAGAGGATCACCGTCACGGGGGGGAAGGGTTTTCTGGGCCGTCACGTCATCAGAGAGCTTGAGGAAAGAGGCTGTGGGCACGTGCATGTCTTCAGCTCCGCGGACTACAATCTGGTCAACCATGAGGACGTGAAAAGGATGTATGAAGACCTGAAGCCGGACATCGTGATCCATCTGGCTGCCAGAGTGGGAGGCATCGGATTCAACCGTGAGAATCCGGCCACGCTGTTTTATGACAACCTCATGATGGGCGCCCAGCTGATCCATGAGGGATACCTCCGGAAGATCGAAAAATTCGTGGCTGTCGGAACGATCTGCGCCTACCCGAAATTCACGCCTGTCCCCTTCCGGGAAGAGGACCTCTGGAACGGTTACCCCGAAGAGACAAACGCCCCTTACGGCCTGGCCAAGAAAATGATGCTCGTTCAATCCCAGTCCTACCGCCGGCAATACGGTTTCAATTCCATCTTTCTCCTCCCCGTGAATCTCTACGGGCCGGGGGACAACTTTGATCCGGAATCCTCTCACGTCATCCCCGCCCTGATCAAGAAATGCGTGGATGCCGGTCTGAAAGGTGAAAAGGAGGTTGTGGTCTGGGGAACGGGAAAGCCGACGCGGGAATTTTTATACGTGGAAGACGCCGCCCGTGCCATTGTCCTGGCAACGGAGCGTTACAACAGCAGCGAGCCGGTCAACTGCGGGGCCGGTTTCGAAATCTCCATCAGGGACCTCGCGGACCTTATTGTGGAGCTGACAGGTTTTCGCGGCCGGATCATCTGGGATGAAACCAGACCCGACGGTCAGCCCCGCCGCATGCTGGACACCGGAAGAGCCGTCGAGGCCTTCGGCTTCGAGGCGCGGACGAATTTTCACGAGGGACTGAGGAAAACCATTGAATGGTACAGGGAAAATGCCTCCGGGCAGATGCCATCAAGCTGATTTCTGATCACTGTTTTATAATTGACATTACCGGCACTTTATGCTAAAAGGCGCGCGTCCATGGAGAAGGACACAAAGAACTATCTGATACAATTGACCTATGCCAGCAGCGTCGGCTTTGCGATGGTTCTTGCCATCTTTGGCAGTCTTCTCATCGGGACATGGCTGGACCGGAAGTTCGGAACGGGACACAAGCTCACCCTGCTCTTTTTCATCGTCGGAATAGCCGTAGGGTTACAAAACATATATGTTATCATTAAGAAAAACTTCCCCGACGAGGGGGAGGACCTTCAAAGGCGCATAAAGATTGAACCCCACAGGAAAAGACCCCCTCCAAAAAAAGCTTGAACTGAGGAACTGGATCGGGCTCGGGGTATTGCTCATTCTGAGCCACGTCTTCATGTCCCTGAATTTCACTCTCGGCGTCCTGTTCGGCGGCCTGATCAGCATCGCGAATTACTACTGGCTTTATCTCAGCCTGCGAAAGGCCTTCCAGCAGCTCTCCGACAGCACAAAAACTACCGTCATGGTCAAATATTATATCCGTTTCGCCCTGACGGGCGTTGTGCTTTATTTCGTAATCACTCAAACGCCTGCCGACGTGATCGGCCTGCTCGTGGGTCTTTCTGTTGTGGTGATCAACATTATTGTTTCGGCGGTGCTTGAAGTTTCAAAAGACAATATTCTGAAGACCAAGGAGGTTAAGTAACAGAGATGCATTCTTTTTTATATCTTGAGTGGATACCCTTCCCGGCTCATGTAACCTACACCTGGTTCACGATGATCTTTCTGGCGACTGTCTCTTTTCTCGCGACCCGCCGGATGGACATCTACCCCAACAAGGTTCAGAATGTGATGGAGGTGGTCATCGGCGCCCTGGACAATCTTCTCATTGAAACCATGGGGCCTCACGGCAAGGCGTATTTCCCGCTCATCGCCACGCTGGGACTCTTCATTCTGACATCAAACCTCATCGGTCTCATTCCGGGCTTTGAATCGCCCACGTCCAATCTGAACACGACGGTTTCCATGGCCCTCTGCGTCTTCTTCATGACCCACATCGTGGGGGTCAAAATCCACGGCGCCAAGTATCTCAAGCAGTTCATGGGACCCGTGTGGTGGCTCACGCCGCTCATGATGCCCATCGAAATCGTGAGCCATCTGTCAAGACCGCTTTCCCTCTCCGTGCGGCTCTTTGGAAACATTCAGGGCGGTCACATCGTTCTGGCGGTGCTTTTCATCCTTGTTCCCCTCCTCGTGCCGCTGCCCATCCTGATTCTCAAGATTTTCATTTCCATCATCCAGACCCTTGTTTTCGTGCTCCTCTCTATGATGTACATCGCCGGAGCCATGGAGGAACATCACTAGTCAGCTCACAGCTGATAGCTCTCTGCAAACAAAAAGGCCGGAATTTTCAAATTCCGGCCTTTTTTTCTGATTTTCCC
>CAYXFF010000101.1:0-6224 GCA_964464185.1 uncultured Syntrophaceae bacterium
AGAAGCTGCAGTGGAATATTTTCGGACGCGGGTTCGACTCCCGCCGCCTCCACCATTAATTTACTCGTAATATCAAGTACTTGGCGAGACGACTTGGGCCGAAAGTGGCGATTGTGCCCAAAATTGTGCCTATTTTTTTTCAACTTCGCAAAATCTCTTGGTTAAATTGCCTTTCAAAGGCCGTTCCGTCCTGTCTGGTCAGGTTCGGGATGTACCTGCCGTAGGTCTTAAAAACCATCGACGTGTTGACGTGCCCCAGGGTCCGTGCCACCCACTCGGGGGATTCCCCGGCGGCCAGCGCCCATGAGGCGAACGTATGCCGGGTTTCGTACATCCTCCGGTAAGGCAGCCCGCTCTTGGTCATGACCCTTTCCCAGAGCTCCCGAAGTTTATCCTGGAGGATCGGGCGGCCGTACGTATTGATGAAGACGTACGGGCTCTGGAAATCGGCCGTAAGCTTCTTCTGCGCCTCCAGGAGCGCTGCAATGGCCGGCCGGATAGGGAGGCAGCGTCGGCTTTCTTCCGTTTTGAGACAGGCTTTCTCGAGGTTACGCACCCGGCTCGATTCAATGTAGACGAAGCGCGAATCGATGGAGGTCCACTTGATGGCGACCTGTTCCGAGGGGCGAAGGCCCGTCTGGACCGCAAAATCGAAATAGGGCCTGTACCATTCGGGGAGATGGGCCATGAGGATTTTCCATTCCTGAAAGCTGAAGGGAGATATCCTCATCCTGCTGCCCTTGGGCAGCTTGATCCCGGCGAAGGGGTAGGCCAGCTCGGTCCAGCCGTACTCCAGAAAAGCATCTTTCGTGATCACCCGCAGGGGGATGAAGATGTTCTGGATCCTCTTGGCGGAAAGGGCCTTTCCCTCTCCGAATCTCCTGCTCTTCAGGTGGGCAAGGAATTTCTTCATCAGCACCTGATTGAAATCCGAAAAGGGGATATGCCGAAAATAGGGGAGCAGCTGGCTGTTGAGCGTACAGGTATAATCCCTGATCTGACTCGCACTCATGCCCGGCTCCATTTCTTTCCACCATTTCTTGAAGTAAGCACCGAACTGGATTTCCTTCGGGTTTACCTTGACGGTCCTGCCTTCGAGCGAGGCAAAGAATTCTCGCCTGCTGCTATGGGGGAACCGCTTGGCGAATACAAGACACCCGACTTCAATCTCTGCCAGAACGAGATCCAACTGCTTGCGGACAATGTCCCGGTTGGCCGCGGTATCCTTGAGACCCGATGGTTCGCGGACCCTGTAATCATGGTAACGGAAATCCACCCATAACTTTCCGCCGCGGCTGTAGACTCTTCCTTTTTTCCCTTCATTGGTCGGATTGCGTTCCCTCGTTTTCCTTTCTTCACGGTACTGAGGGAATTTTATGATCTTCGCTTGCTGCATGTGGATTTCACTCCTTTCTCTCTTGCATCACCTCCCATCTGTTCAGAATGTCACTGCCCGTGACTATAACCGAACTGGCAGGAAGAGTGCAAACAGGAATTTATCAGATTTCGATCAAGCTCTTTCTTCGCATCGTCGTTTTGCTTGACACTGCTTCTGATCCGCCATGCAGCCACTTCTCAACCGTGCTCCAGATAAATAACAGTTTCCTGGGAGTCGGCTTAAAATAGTGTGTGTTGATTTTCAGGTCGCCTTTCCAAACCAGGTTCCTGATCGTTCCGGGTTTCATTTTGATGCGTTTGCTCAGCTCTGTCGTAGTGAGATACTCTTCCACGGTTTTACTCCTTTCTCTTTTGCATCACCTCCCATCTGTTCAGAATGTCACTGCCCGTCACTATAACCGAACGTGCGTGAAGAGCGCAAACGGGAATTTTTCAGATATCGATCAAGCTCTTACTCCGAATCGTTGGTTCGCTTGACACTGCTTCCGATCCGCCATGCAGCCACTTCTCGATCGCGCTCCAGATAAATAACAGTTTTCTGGGTGTCGGTTTGAAGTAATGGGTGTTGATTTTCAGTTCTTTTTTCCAAACCAGGTCCCTGATCGTTCCGGGTTTCATTTTGATGCGTTCGCTCAGTTCTGTCGTAGTGAGATACTCTTCCACGGTTTTACTCCTTTCTCTTTTGCATCACCTCCCATCTGTTCAGAATGTCACTGCCCGTCACTATAACCGAACGTGCGTGAAGAGCGCAAACGGGAATTTTTCAGATATCGATCAAGCTCTTACTCCGAATCGTTGGTTCGCTTGACACTGCTTCCGATCCGCCATGCAGCCACTTCTCGATCGCGCTCCAGATAAATAACAGTTTTCTGGGTGTCGGTTTGAAGTAATGGGTGTTGATTTTCAATTTGTCTTTCCACACGAGGTCCCTGATCGTTCCGGGTTTCATTTTGATGCGTTCGCTCAGCTCTGTCGTAGTAAGATACTCTTCCATGTTCGAACCTCCGGTGAATTTCACGTGAGCGTGATATAAAAATGCAGAATTTCCCGATTCGATTGGGAGGCGGCAGGCCGGTCGGGATTCCGGCTCTTCGGGAATGACCCTATCCGCCTCTGAATGATCTTTCTAATATATAATGTTTTCGATGCAGGGACTTTGAGGAAGAAAAATGAAAAAAAGAGCCGAAGGCTGCTTATCGTAAGATAAGCTATTAAGGAATCCGGAATCAGAGAATCAGGAATCAGGGATTCTTTCACCGTGCTAGTACAGTGCCTGTCCGGTACCAAACTGGTGCCGGTATGGTGCTTTTAGTGAGGACCGCAGAAAGCGAAACGAAAAAAAGGGCATGAGCCCGGAGGATGAAAGAAGAAATCATCCATCCGGGACCCACGCCCCGGCATGTCAGGCACGATGTACCCGCCGAACATCGCCTTGCCGCCCCCTTGTAGACCGCCTCTGGTTTAGAGACGGTCCGGAAGCCTCGGGAAGCGGCAACCGGACGCACGACTCCCGTCGTTTTTGATACCAATCACCAGTATCTCGCCAAGGATTTGCTCCTGTCCTGCTTCGCCCTGATCATTTCTGATCATCCCCACCGGTTCGCTTATGCCGATGCGTGCGCCAACACGCTTGGCTGCTCCGTGCTTGTCACACGGATTCCCGATGGGTGACTCGTTTCCGAGAGGTTACTACCAGGCCTCTGTCCCCAGGTGGTCAATGACCACCAGGTTAGATCGTCGATTCCCCTGGGAGAGCACTTGCCTAAAGGCAGTACGCCCCCGTGCGCTTTTACCGCACCGTTCCGATACCGACACTTAGGTGCCAGGCGTTCATGATGTTTCGGTCCGGAGTCTTAAGTATCTCCGGTTTTCAAGAAGCTTTCGGGCTACGAAGTGGCCGAGATCGCCTTACTCACACCTACCGCACCATGCCATGACCTGGTTCCTGTACGTCACCGTATGTCGTCGAGTCGGGGTTTCCCCCTTTTCCGGCTGCTCCAACCCCGGAAGATTCGCTGGGGACCACCCAGTTTATCCTCCCGGGGCCGCCGGACCTCTTGGACGTTATCCCGCCATGGCTATATCAAGCTTCAGGCATGGATCCCGTCACCAAACGGAACACCAGAGTATCCAACCGCACCATTTCGATAAAGACAGGAACTCAAGCACATGGTCACTCACAGCCTGGATAAGCTGATTTTGCTCCCCGTACCTGGTTCCCGAACCGGACAGGCGTCTTTCGATCGCATCCGGCTCTCCGGAGCCCCCTTATCACGGATCATGCGGAAGTGGGACTTGGCGGTTCCCATCCCGGCCGCTGGCGAAGCGGCCTTCGAGATCCCTGCTTCGGGTTCCTTCGGAGATAATGGTGATTGGTAAAAAAAAGAGCTCTTAGATGAGCACCCGCCGTTGCAGCGGGAAGGGAGGAAAAAACAGATCCCGCTTTGAAAAAGCGAGTGGAAGGGTTAAAGGCTCATTTTTACCGTTGAGTCGTGTCTGGATTTTGAAAGAACCAGCTTCCTTCGATAGCGCCTCATCGATAAACCAGTGAGCCCGAAGCTCAAGAAACAAACACCTGTGACCGCGCGTCAACTTTTAACCATACAAAAACCGATTAAGCCTGGCGGGAAGTAAAGCATAGGGCCATGTTCTGCACAACAGTACTGGGCCACTTCTTTATTTCATCAAGAAGCGGGCAGAATGAAAGGGATTAATTCTTTGACCGGAGGTTTCCTGAGGGTCTCCAGGGATGTGTCTTACCCCATCGACAAAAAAGCTGCGAAAAAATGTCGGCAGGAAAAAACTTATTCTCTCCCCATAAACTCCCTGCATGGCAGACATTATAAAGTGAGAGGCAAATTCTATTGAAGGAGGAAATGGCAATGCCGAGGTTTCAGACCCAGGAGACGGGAAAGATGCAGATCACCGTAGACCGGGAGGATCTGGTGGCGTGGGAGAGGGTCAA
This sequence comes from uncultured Syntrophaceae bacterium, assembly GCA_964464185.1. Taxonomy (GTDB): domain Bacteria; phylum Desulfobacterota; class Syntrophia; order Syntrophales; family UBA4778; genus UBA4054. The sequence goes on from CAYXFF010000101.1 coordinate 4,364, forward strand.
GAAAAGGGCGAGAGAGTTAAGGATCCGGATAGACGTAAGCGGGGATTTTACCCAGTGGCTCCGCTCCGTCATCCGGAAGGCCGACCGGTATCTTGAGGAGGAGGAGAAGCGACGCCGGGAGGAAGAGAAAGGGGGGGCCAGGGATGCCGGATTACCTTCCGCCTAAGGGGCCAAGCCTCGAGCTCGATTATGCGAACCTGAGAAGGCTCCAGGCAACGCTCGTGAGCTACCACGCCTACTTTCCCGGCGACCTCATCCTTTCCTATGAATCGAGTACGCTAAAGCGCTACGGAGAGCACCTGACAAAGATCTTCTTCCCGGCGACCGATGGACTGGTTATCCGGGAGGATCTCGTCAGGCTCTTCAGGGCTTTCCTCGTCATGGCCCCGAAGCTCCAGCAATTAAAGGCCCGGCTCGACTGGCACCAGGGCCATGTCCTTACCTGGATTCGGCGGACGGCGAACCGGAACGCCTGCCGGTGGCATCTTGAGGAGAAGAAACTCAGAAGGGAACATGAGCCTGAACTATTCAAGGCGAATCTCCGTCTCGCCGGTTTCCGGGATGATCCCTTCAACCGGGAGGTCATCGAACTCTTCAAGAAGTATTATACCGCCCCGGGAAGGAAGGGAAACCTGGCGAACCGGATCTTCGATACGGTCATGTTCTTGAATACCCCTCTTGAAGGACATTCGGTCCGGATCGGAAACCTCGTCTACCGGGCGGAGAAGGAGTCTTTCGAGGGGTCACAGAATATTCGTGAAGGGGCCGCGATCGGAGGCCTCAATCTTCACTATATGACCAAGGTGCTCAGGGGTGAAACGGTCGGTCGGATCGACATCACCATTGCCCAGGAGAGAGTAGCGGTCGTTAGATCGACCGTTTCCCGGATTATCGGTCGAAAGGGCGACCCGATAGACCGGGTAAGGGAGATTGAAAGGCTCATAGGCCAATTTGTGGAAGACGTCCGCTTCGCCAAATCGGCCTACCATCAGATCAATGATCTTGCCTTCTGGCTGCGACAGAAGTTGAAACCCCTTGTCAGCCCCTCATACAAGAAGGCCGCCGCAATACCCGACCTGTTACGAGATAACTGGAAGATAAGATCGGAGGAGTCGGATATCTTCTGGGTGAATAACTCCAATTTCTTCTGGGACTGCCGCCATGTCGAAGAGAAGGTCTACAGACACTTCTTCTCTCCGTACCAGCTGGGGTCGTGATGGATCTCTTTGGAAAGAAGGGCATAGCGGAGCTGCAAGGAAAGGTTTTGGAGCTGGAAGCAAAGATCAGGGAACACAAGGAACGGGAGGCCTCTCTGGAGGCCAGGTATGAGCGGAGAAGGAAAAGCCTGGACGAGTGGGAAAAGGCCCTGTTCATGCGCGGCCTGGCTCAGGTAGGGAAGCTCGATCTGCTGCAGAAAAGGTTACGCAGGATCCGAAACACTGCAACGCAGGTCAGGGCAGGCGACGCACCCATAGAGAGATTGCTAAAGGAGATCCTGCATGGCAAAGTATGTTAAATACCGGAAGGACCTGCCGGCGAGAACTTTTCAGATCCTCTACGAGTTTCGGCGGGGTCTGGCGGCTCTTGAACGGAGGGGGCAGATTAGAGTGAATAATTTTATTGCGGCTGAAAATGTCCTTTGGCCGCAATGGTTCAGGTTCGGCAGGGAGAACTTTGATTTTGGAATCCTGAAGCCGCGAAAAGAGGAGGAGGTTGTTGGAATCAGCCGAACGGATTTCAGGAGGGTCTGCGACTACAAATATCTCGATACCGGCCGGGTCCTCCAGGCCCTCTTCATGCTCTCCATGCTCGGGGTCCGGGATGCGGAGCCGTATGGAGACCGGTTCAAGCTCAAGTGCCG
>CAYXFF010000102.1:0-3275 GCA_964464185.1 uncultured Syntrophaceae bacterium
ACTTGAACCCTTGAATCCCGGACCCCTTTTTGTTTTTATGAAAATCGGAAACCTGACGTTTGAAAACAAGGCCTTTCTTGCCCCAATGGCCGGGATCACTCATCCGGTTTTTCGTTGGATTGTCCGGGATGTGGGCGGTGCCGTCGGCTTCACGGAAATGGTGAGCGCCGAAGGTATCGTGAGGCATATTGAACGAGCAGAGAAGTACCTGGAACCCTTCCCCGGTGAAAAACCCTTTGCGGTCCAGCTTTTCGGTGCCGATCCCGGAGCCGTGGCCGCCGCCGCTGTGATCGCGGTGGAACGAGGGGCGGATCTCATTGACATCAATATGGGCTGTCCGGTGAAAAAGGTCGTGAAGGCCGGTGCGGGTGCCGCCTTGATGAGAGATCCGGGAAAACTGGGCGTTCTTTTGAGAAAAGTGAGGGATGCCCTGCATTGTCCGCTGACGGTGAAAATTCGCTCCGGCTGGACGGCCGGTGAAATCCTGGCCCCGCAAATGGCTCGGATTGCCCGGGACGAGGGTGTTGACGCGATCATCGTCCATCCCAGGACGGCGGCCGAGGGATTTTCGGGAAAGGCGGACTGGCCGGTTATTGAACGGGTAAAGAAGTCGGTCGGGATTCCCGTGATAGGCAATGGAGACATAAACACCCCGGAAGATGCCTTGAGAATGATGGATGAAACGGGGTGCGACGGTATCATGGTCGGCAGGGGTGCCCTTGGAAACCCCTGGATATTCAGTGCCATCAGGGAGGCTATCGGGGGCGGATCGGCTATGATTGTGCCGGCACTCGCGGAAAGAGAGGCCGTCGTATGCAGTCACCTGGACAGAAATGTTCGTTTTTTTGGGGAAAGAAACGGGATAAAAGACTTTTACCGTCATCTTTCCTGGTATACAAAGGGTATGAGAGGCTGTACGGCATTGCGGAAACAAGTGCTCGGAGAGGAGAATCATGAAGAAGTCCGGGATGCCATTCATCGTTTCTTCACGCTGTCGCAGCGAGACCATCCGTAATGAGGATGAACATCATGACGCTTCAAGCGAATAACCGAAAACCGAAGGCTGATCGCCAACAAAAGAACTTGACTTTTTGAGGGTGGTTGAAATAGGTTATAAGTAGATTTAAAGTGTCTGAGGCAGGTAAAAACACTTGGAAAGGTCTTCGGTGTTTTTGTGGAGTTAGTAAAATTTAGTCAGCTCGAAGAGAAGATTAAGGGGTTGATAGACGATTATTCAATATTGAAAAAGGAGAAACAGGAATTAGAGGGGTTGCTGAAAAAAAAGGATGGGGAATTAGAAGAAGTAAGAAAAAATCTTAAAAATTTACAAGAGGAGAGGGATGCCATTAGGGCAAAGGTGGACTCACTGCTTGACATGATGCAGGACATTGATGATCCGCAATTGACTTTGAGGTAGAGCATTTGAAAAAACGCTTCAATATCAAAGTCATGGAACAGGAGTTTTCTGTTCTCAGTGATGAGGAAGATGCTCATGTGGGAAAGGTTGTCCGGTATGTCAACGACAAGGCTCGAGAGATTGAACGATCGACAAAGAATCAGACAACCTTGAAATTAAGCATTCTGGTGGCTTTGAACATTGCCGATGAGTATCTGAAGCTCAAGAGTGAGAAAGACGACATTTATAACCAGCTGGAAAAAAAATCAGAGCGCTTGATCCATTTTATCGAAGAAGGAAAGTAGAAAGATATCCCCTGCGATGTACGTGATTAAGATGAGTCTTTGAGCCAACACTTTGAAACCGGGAGCCTTCACTTGCAGGCGGTGTGCAGGCCTGTCGGAATCCCGCTGAGAGGGGACAGGAAGCCTGAAGCAGCAACAGGGCGCCCACCTTTTAAAAAGGTTCAAAAGGATGATTAACACGGCATAGCGGGGGACCTCTTTTTTCCTCGCATCTCAGAAATGCCCGGGACGGACCCTCCCGGGAGAAACATCATTCCCCATTTCTTGCCCCGGAAAATCCCCATTACAAATTATTGTATTGCTGCGAAACGTTTTCGCAGATGGACTGCGTACAAGGAGGTGAACGATTTGTTGTACGATATCATGCTGATATTGATATCCATCGCCGTCGGTACGGTTGCGGGATATTTTTTGCGGAAGATGATTTCACAGAAGAAAATGAAATCGTCCGAAGCCTTTTCCGCCCGCATCATCGAGGAGGCGAGGAAAGAAAGCGAAAATATAAAGAAGGAATCCATTCTTCAGGCAAAAGATTATCTGCTCAAGGCGAAAACCGAATTTGAGAGGGATACGCGCGAAAGGAAAGCGGACCTGGACAACCTTGAAAAAAGGATTCGCTCCAAGGAAGAAAACATCGACAAGCGGCTGGACAGCCTCGTTCAGAAAGAGAACAGCCTGGAAGGCCGGGAGAAAACCCTTGCCCAACGGGAAGCTCTCATTGGTGAGAAGCACAGCAAGCTCGACCAGGTCATAGAGGAGCAGAGACAGAAACTGGAGAAAATATCAGGCATTTCCTCGGAGGAGGCGAAGAATTATCTTATCCAGTCCATGGAGGCGGAGGCAAAGCGTGAATCCGGCTCCATGTTGAGAAAGATAGAGGAGGAAACGAGGCGGGATGCCGAGAAGAAGTCGCGGGAGATTCTGGCCTATGCCGTTCAGCGGTATGCCGGCGATTTCGTGGCTGAGAACGCCGTCTCTGTCGTGAGTCTTCCCAGTGATGAAATGAAAGGGAGGATCATCGGAAGAGAAGGGCGCAACATCCGGGCGATTGAAGCGGCAACAGGCATTGACCTGATTATCGATGACACTCCGGAAGCCGTTGTTCTCTCCAGTTTTGATCCCATCCGGCGGGAAGTCGCGAAAATTTCTCTGGAGAGATTGATCAGCGACGGCCGGATTCACCCCGGGCGGGTGGAGGACATTGTCAAGAAGGTCAAGGTGGAAGTGGACAATATTATCCGGGAGACAGGTGAAAGGACGTCCTTCGACGCGGGTGTTCATGACCTTCATCCCGAAATAATCAACCTTCTTGGGAAACTCAAGTTCCGCACCAGCTTCTCTCAAAACGTGCTCCAGCACTCCATTGAAGTTGCTCATCTGACGGCCATCATCGCAACAGAACTCGGCATGAATGTCAAGGAGGCCAAGCGCGCCGGGCTGCTTCACGATATCGGCAAAGCCCTTGATCACAAAGTGGAGGGAACCCATGCCGCTATCGGGGCGAATTATGCGAAGCGCTTTGGAGAGTCGGACAGAATTGTCCAGGCTATCGCGACACACCATGACGACGGGCG
>CAYXFF010000102.1:3375-6183 GCA_964464185.1 uncultured Syntrophaceae bacterium
ATATGAAAATTCTATTTATCAGCGATATCGTGGGTAAACCGGGCAGGCGGGCGGTTTACGAACTCCTGCCCGAAATCATCGGCAGTCATGAAATTGACCTGATCATTGCCAATTGCGAAAATGCGGCCGGCGGCTTTGGCGTTACCAGGGACGTCGTGGAAGAACTTTTTCAGAATAACATTCATGTGCTCACATCGGGGAATCATGTGTGGGACAAGAAGGAGGCCGAGGAATTCATCGGGGATTATAAAAACCTGCTGAGGCCGGCGAATTATCCGCCGGGCGCTCCCGGACAGGGCAGCGTTCTCGTGCCCGTAGCTTCCGGAAAGCTTGTCGGCGTCATCAACCTGATGGGGCGTATTTTCATGAGGCCCATCGATTGCCCCTTCCGTGCCGCAGAGGCGGAGATTGCGAAGCTCAGAGAATCCACCGAGGTCATTATCGTGGATATGCACGCAGAGGCCACGTCGGAAAAACAGGCCATGGGGTGGTTTCTGGACGGCCGCGTGAGCGCCGTGCTTGGAACGCATACCCACGTTCAGACAGCTGACGAAAAAATATTGACGAAAGGAACGGCCTATATCTCGGATGCGGGGATGACCGGACCTTTCGAGTCCGTCATCGGTGTCCAGAAAGAAAGCGTTGTGACAGGATTTCTCACCGGCATGCTGGGCCGGTTTGACGTTGCCAAGCGGGATGTATGGCTACAGGGTGTTTTTATTGAGGTTGATGAGAAAACCGGGAAGGCGCTGAGGATCGAAAGAATCAGCAGAAAATATCGGGACTGACGGCAGAGGATGAAGTTCGGAAGCTGCGGGGTCAAGAAGATGAGAACTAAATATTATTTTCCCATCTTCTCAGCTTCCGTCTTTAAGAGGGTGGAGGCAACGTTGAAAAGTGTTTATGACATCTTTATGGAGCGCGGGTTCATAGCGCAGGTCACCGATGAGACGGAAATCAGGGATCGTTTAAGCGGGGATCCTGTCACCTGTTATATCGGATTTGATCCCACGGCGAGCAGTCTGCACGTGGGCAGTCTTGTCCCGATCATGGCGCTTGCCCACATGCAGAGGGAGGGACACAAGCCGATAGCCCTCATAGGCGGGGGGACGGCCCTGATCGGCGACCCGAGCGGAAAAACAGAAATGCGGCAAATTCTCACGCGTGACCAGGTCAATCTGAACGCGGATGCACTGAAGGTCCAGCTTTCACAGTACCTGCGGTTTGATGAGGGTGGAGCCATTATGCTGAACAACGCCGACTGGCTGACGGGGCTCAACTACATAGAGTTTCTACGGGATATCGGGTGCCATTTCAGCGTGAACAGGATGCTGGCCGCCGAGAGTTACCGGATGCGTTTTGACACGGGGCTCAATTTCATTGAATTCAACTACATGCTGCTGCAGGCCTATGACTTTTACTATCTTTTCAAAAATCACGACTGTGTCATGCAGATGGGCGGAAACGACCAGTGGGGAAATATTGTGGCGGGGATTGATCTCATAAGGAGATTGACGGGAAAGACAGGGTACGGCGTCACCTTTCCCCTGATCACGACCTCTCTGGGGCATAAGATGGGGAAGACGGAAAAAGGAACCGTCTGGCTTGATCCGAAGCTGACGACACCCTATGAGTATTACCAATATTGGGTCAATTCCGATGACGCGGACGTGGAGCGGTTTCTGGCCCTTTTCACTTTTCTGCCCATGAAGGAAATCAGGAAGACAGGGAAGCTCCAGGATGCCGGCCTCAACATGGCGAAGGCCGTGCTGGCCTTTGAAGCGACAAAGATCACGCACGGAGAGAAAGAGGCTTTGGCGGCCCGGCAGGCAGCCGTTGCCGCTTTTGGTCTGAAGCCCGTGGATCCGGATGTCCTTCCCTCCAGCTCCATTCCCCGCATCGAGTTGTCCGTTGATGATTCAGCAATATTCAGAATTGTCAAGCCGAAAGCGGAGTTGGAAAAGGGCATCCCCGCCTTCGAGCTTTTCCACGAGACCAACCTCTGCGCTTCAAAGGGGGAGGCACGAAGGATCATTGCTCAGGGCGGCGGCTATGTCAACGACAGACAGATCGCAGCCTTTGATGAGAAGATCGGTCTGCATGATTTTGGCGGCGAGTCGAAAATCTATTTGAGGAAGGGAAAGAAAAAATACGCCATCCTGGAAGTAGAGAAGTAAAACCTCTTCCGAATATAATGAGCAAAAATTCAGTGGGTTTGCTTTTCTGTGAAAAAAATTTAATTTTTATCTTGACTCTTTGAAATATAGAGTGTAGAAGGTCTACTCTTTTTGGTCGAAAGGGTTTTTCCTGTAACAGAATAATCCTCCAAAAAAGAAATAGTTCTTGACAAAATAGGGGCTTTTATTTAAACTGAAAGCTCGTTCAAAACGATTGCTCTTTTATAATTGAATAGTGGGATAATTGATTTGTTGGGCCCTTTTTCTTTTAGGTTTTTCAAATAGTTAGTGACAAACTTTCTATATTAAACTGGAGAGTTTGATCCTGGCTCAGAACTAACGCTGGCGGCGTGCCTAACACATGCAAGTCGTACGAGAAAGTTCGCTTCGGCGGATGAGTAAAGTGGCGCACGGGTGAGTAACGCGTGGATAATCTGCCCTTGAGCCGGGAATAACCCATCGAAAGGTGGGCTAATACCCGATAACACTGCTTCTACTTCGGTTGGGCAGTCAAAGATAGCCTCTGTTTACAAGCTTTCACTCGAGGATGAGTCCGCGTACCATTAGCTAGTTGGCAGGGTAATGGCCTACCAAGGCTACGATGGTTAGCTGGTCTGAGAGGATGATCAGC
>CAYXFF010000103.1:0-6057 GCA_964464185.1 uncultured Syntrophaceae bacterium
CCGGGGAGCCAGAATCAAGAAGAGGCCCAATTTTCAGGATTGGGCCTCTTTTACTTTGGAGTCCACCTTGCCATTTTGGGTCTCCCTCATACAGAACGAAATCAGCGGAAAATTGAAATAGCCCTCATCTGAGCCGGATACCCTTCTTGCTGGAAATAAGCGGTGCTCAATTTTTGTTTGCAATCCGGAAATAGATGGGTAATAAAATACATGTTTTAGGTTGAAAATTGGCCTGGTGGTTTCGGACTTTATGACGGAGGTATTCAAGTGCAATTAGATAACTTCACTTTTGGAATAACCATGCTTGTTGCCGGCATGGGGGGAACCCTCCTCACCCTATGGATCATGAGCCTTCTCATGATGTTCCTTGACAGAATCTTCCCGTTCAAAGAGGAAGAAGAAGGGAAAAAGGAGGCTTCGTGATGCTGGAAGCCATCCTGAACGGTCTGAGCGGCCTGACCATGGGGTTCCAGCACCTTTTCGTGGACTGGCGAAGTCTCGTGATGATTATTGTCGGCTGCGTCCTGCTGTACCTTGGCATAAAGAAGGATTGCGAACCCCTTCTGCTGGTGCCGATCGGGTTCGGATGCATCCTGGTCAATATTCCTCTATCCGACGTGATGCTGAAAGACGGTTTTCTCAGGGTCATTTACGACGCCGGGATCGTCACCGAATTGTTCCCCCTCCTTATCTTCATAGGCATTGGAGCCATGACCGATTTCGGCCCGGTCCTGGCGCAGCCCAGAACCTTTCTGCTCGGCGCCGCGGGGCAGTTCGGGATATTCCTGACCTTGATCCTGGCGCTTTACCTGGGCTTTCCAAAGCTGGATTCCGTATCCATCGGCATCATAGGCGCCTGCGATGGTCCGACCGCGATTTACGTGGCCTCCAAGTATGCTCCGCACCTTCTCGGCGCGGTCGCCGTGGCGGCCTATTCCTATATGGCGCTGGTCCCGATTATCCAGCCGCCGATCATGAAGCTTCTCACCACGGACGCGGAGCGGAAGATTGTCATGAAATTCACGGCCAAGCCGGTCTCCAGGACGACCAAGCTCCTCTTCCCCCTGGTCATCACGATTGTAGGCGGCTGCATAGCCCCCAAGGGGCTGCCCCTCCTGGGAAGCATCATGCTCGGCAACCTGATGCGGGAATCGGGGGTGGTCGCCAGACTGACCAAGGCTTCGGAAAACGAGATCGCCAATGTGGTCACGCTTTTTCTCGGCCTGGCCATAGGCGCGACGATGTCCGGCCCGGCGTTCATCAAGACCGAGACGCTCATCGTCCTTGGCCTGGGTTTCCTGGCCATCTGCCTGGACACCGTCTGCGGCGTCCTCTTCGCGAAATTCATGAATGTCGTGAGCCGCGAAAAAATCAATCCACTCATCGGCGCCGCCGGCATTTCGGCATTCCCGATGGCTGCCCGGGTTGCGCAAAAAGAAGGCTACAAGTATAATAAGAAAAGCCATCTGCTGATGCACGCCATGGGGGCCAACGCGGGCGGCCAGGTGGGTTCCGTCATAGCGGCGGCCGTCATGCTGTCCGTTCTGGCGGGCATGGGCATCATAGGTTAGGCTGGTTCAGCGTATTCACAGGAGCAAGAAAAATCTCGTTCAGGAGGTCAAAATGTCGGTTAATAATGTGGAAGCTCCCTTCCCGGGAACGATATTGCAGATCCTGGTCAACGTGGGTGACACGGTAAAGGAAGATGAGGAAGTTGTAGTTATTGAAGCCATGAAAATGGAAAACCCCATAGCCGCCCCTTCGGATGGGCGGGTAAAAGAGATCAAGGTCAAGGTACGGGAAGAGGTCAAAACGGGCCAGATTCTTATCATACTTGAGTAAGCCGCAGGTGCTCCGGCACACCGGTCAGATCTATTTTTTTGACAAGGATGAGAAGCAATTAACCGGCAGAGCATATGGATTACTGCTTATTTTCTTCATGCCGCTTCGATGACCGTTTGTTCGCATCCAGCTCCATCTTCCGAAGTCTTATATGCTGCGGCGTGATTTCAACCAGTTCGTCCTCGGCGATGAATTCGATGAACTGATCCAGCGACAGCGGGCGCGGCGGCCTCAGGGTCACGGTCGCCTCCGAGTTTGAGCTCCTTAGATTTGTCAGCTTCTTGTCTTTGGTGATATTCACCGCCATATCACCCTTTCGATTACGCTCTCCGATGATCATGCCGCCATACACTTCGGTTCCCACCTCAACAAATAGCTCACCGCGATCTACCATTGCCAGGCTGGCATAGGTCGTGACTTTGCCGCTCCTGTCGGAAAGGAGCGCCCCGCTTGCCCGCTGAGGAATCGGCCCGCACCACGGTTCATAGCCTTCAAAGAGCGTATTCATCACCCCCGCTCCTCTGGTATCCGTCAGAAAATGACTGCGAAAGCCGATCAGGCCGCGGGAGGGGACCAGGAATTCCATGTTGACCCGGCCGCTCCCCTTATTGACCAGGTGGACCATTCGTCCTTTTCTCACCGAGAGCTTTTCCGTCACAATCCCGACAAATTCCTCCGGAATGTCAAGAAAAACGCGCTCCACAGGTTCAAGCGTTTTCCCGTTTTCTTTTTTTGTAATGACGGTTGGTTTGGACACCATGAACTCATAGCCTTCCCGGCGCATGGTCTCGATCAGCACGGCCATCTGCAGTTCCCCCCGCCCGCAGACCTCGAATGCGTCGTTGCGCTCCAACGGCTTCAACTGAATCGATACGTTTCGGAGGCTCTCCCTTTGCAAACGCTCCAGAAGATGTCGTGACGTCAGATACTTTCCTTCCCTCCCGGCGAAGGGGCTATTGTTGACATAAAAGATCATGGAGACAGTCGGCTCATCGATGAGTATCCGGGGAAGCGGAACGGGATTCTCAAGCGATGTAATCGTATCGCCTATAGCAATGGATTCGACCCCGGCAACGGCAATGATGTCACCAGCCTCGACAATGTCGACCTGCTTTTTCCCCAGCCCGTGAAAGGTATAAAGAGCGGAGAACCTGACACCGGGAGTGATCGCATTTTCTCCGCAAAGGGCATAGGTCTGATTCATGGCCAGGACACCGTTTATCAGGCGACCGATGGCAATCTGCCCCACATAGGGATCGTAATCGAGATTCGTGACCAGGAACTGCGGAACCGGGCTGTCATCGGTGTCGGGACCGGGGATGGTGGAGCAAATGGTGTCAAACAGAGGCTTGAGATCTTCCGATGAATCTCCAGGCTTCTGATGGGCAATGCCTCGTTTGGCATTGGTATAGAGGATGGGAAACTCAATCTGCTGCTCATTCGCGTCGAGATCAATAAACAAGTCGTAAACGTCGTTGATCACCTCCTCGATCCGGGTGTCCTTGCGGTCGATCTTGTTGATGACCAGGACAATGGGCAGCTGTCTGGCAAGAGCTTTTCTCAGCACGAACCGGGTCTGCGGAAGCGGACCCTCACTTGCATCGACCAGAAGAATGGCGCCATCGACCATGTTCAGGCTGCGTTCAACCTCGCCGCCGAAATCGGCATGACCGGGCGTATCGACGATATTGATCTTGATGCGTTCATACCAGATGGCCGTATTTTTCGCCATGATGGTGATCCCGCGCTCCTTTTCGAGATCCATGGAATCCATCACCCGCTCCACGATCTCCTGATGCTCCCTGAAAGTCCCCGTTTGCTTGAGCATGGCATCGACAAGGGTCGTTTTGCCGTGATCGACGTGGGCAATGATGGCAATGTTCCTCATGTTTTGCTTTCGCATGCTATTTATGGCTCCCTTTCAATTGACAACCCTGTTTCTCCGGCGCTTCGTTCATTCTTCTATTGCATGTCTTCTATCACAAATACATCCTGTTGTCCGCGGAATCCTCATCGGACCCCGTTTCTTTGCCGATTATCTTTGACATTAAAGCCGCATGAGAACGGACCGGGTTCACTTGAAAACCGTTTTTTCCTTGATGTCATATCCTATTTTGACTATATTCAAACACGCTGAATGAAAGCCGGAAAGAAAATTGAAACGGGGGTAAAGAGCATGAGATTCAGAACGGCGGGAAAGATAGCGGACAATCTGTGGTACCTCGGACGCGAAGAGGCAGGGGTCTATGTGCTGGAAGGCAGGAACAGCTCCGTATTGATCAACGGCGGGCTCAGCTATATCCTGCCCGACGTGCTCAAGCAGATGAAGGATTTCGGGATCAACATAGAAAAGATCGGAAAAATTCTTATCCTCCACTCGCACTTCGACCACGTGGGAGTCATCCCCTATTTCAAGCGGATCTATCCCCAAATCGAAATTTACGCTTCGGAGCCGGCCTGGAAGCTCTTCAACATGCAGAAGTATGTCGATGTCATGAACACCTTCAGCCGGCTGAGCGCGAAACAGGCGGGGGCTGAAGAGGGGATCAAGGGATTAGATCTCGACTGGCGCGACGACATCACGGGCAGGATCATCTCCGGCGGGGATAAAATAGACCTGGGCGGCGCAGTGCTCGACATCATCTACACGCCCGGCCACACCCACTGTTCGATCACGGCCTACGAGCCGAATCTGAAAGCCATGTTCGCCTCCGACGGCGGGGGCATCCCTTATCTGGACACTTCCTTCCCCTCCATGAACACCAACATGGCTCAGTTCCTGGAGAGCCTGGAGACGCTGAAACCCTATCCCGTCCAGTATCTCTGCGCGGATCATTACGGCTACATCACGGGCGACGAAGCGGGCAGGTTCATCGACCTGACCCTCAGCGAGGGCCGCAAGTGGAAAGCTTACATGGAAGACGTCTACCGCAAATTCAACGGCGACATTGACGCGGCGAGCAAGGCCACCAACGAATTTTTCTACAAGGAGATGCCGGGCTATTTCATCGCGCCGGATATCCTCGAGGGAGTCTTCAAGGGAATGTTCAAGTACATCTCCAAGAACATGTAGGAAAAAAGAACGGGAGGGATGAACTGGATTTAACCGCTGAAAGCCTTTCCAAAGACCTTGTCGCCGCGCTCGAAGCCTTTGAAGACGCGCGGCGAAACTATTTTCCGGGTATTGTTCCCCGGCTCCGCGAAACCTTTCCCACTCTCGCGCGGCGCCTGAAGGAATCAAAAGAGGCCTTTGCCACGGCTCCCGTTGAGACCGGTTTAGAAGACACGCGAAAGGCGCTCCTGGAGGCCGCCGGTCTCATTGTCGAAGCCCTCGAGCGCTCTACGGAAGCGGAGTGGCTCGAACAATCCCTCATCAATTTCAGAAAGGCAGGGCGGCGGATTTCCCGAGCGGAGGAAATGCTCTACACCCTATGCGGTTCCCTTCCGCCCATCAACTGCTATTTCCTCGAACCGCCGGCGAGAGAGAGGGCCGGGAAATTCACGATCCCATCCTCTTCTTCGCCGTCGGCGGGCCTCATTCACATCGGCCTCGATGAGCACCCCTACGCAAGAAGCGGCTATTCCCTTTACATACCCGAATCCTGGGACGGTTCAAGTCCGCTGCCGCTGGTTGTCGCCCTCCACGGGGGATTCAGTCATGGCCGGGATTTCATCTGGACCTGGCTGCGCGAGGCCCGGAGCCGCCGATTCATGCTCGCCGCCCCGAGCTCGCGGGGAATCACCTGGAGCATCACAGGGCCCGACTTCGACTCCGTCCTGCTCCACGACATGCTGAACCATATCAGGGAGAGATGGACCATGGACGCGGAACGGATACTCCTGACGGGCCTGTCCGACGGCGCCACCTATGCCCTCACCCGTTCCCTCGATGAGCGGTCTCCTTTCACGGCCTATGCGGTGGTCTCCGGCATCCTTCCGCCCTTCAGCCTCCGGCACGCCGGGGGAAAACGCGTCTACTGGGTTCACGGCGCCCGCGACTGGATGTTCCCCATCTGGCAGGCCAAAACGGGGTACAAGCTTTTAACGGAAGCGGGGGCCGATGTTACGCAGGTGATTCTCCCGGACCTTTATCACGCCTATCCCCGCGAGCAGAACGATGCGATCCTCACCTGGTTCGATCCTTCTCTGGCACTCCCTCCCCCGCAAGTGTAGCGCTTATGGAGTGTCTTTATGGGAGGAAATGTGCTAAGTCAT
>CAYXFF010000104.1:0-5998 GCA_964464185.1 uncultured Syntrophaceae bacterium
AATTCATCAGTTCCTTCAGCAACCCCTTCGTTTCGCCGATGACCTCACCATGACTGAGGCCCGGAACGGGGAGGTGGAGCTTGAAATCCGGCGTGAACCTCATTCCCCTTGTTTTCGGGCGGACAAGCCCGACGATCTTTTCAGGGTTCAGGGCGCTGCTCCTGAAAAAAGAGATGGTGAGATTCTTTCCGTCGTAATCGATCCGCTTCGCCATCACCTGCATGGCGAGGTTCCTGATGCGGATAACGTCCAGAAGGTTGTCAGCCTGCGGGGGAACGAAACCGTAGCAATCGGTGAGCTCTTCTCTCAATTCCGCCAGGTCTTCCTCCGTCGACGCCATGGATATGCGTTTGTAAGTCACGAGCCGCCTGTGCATATCGGAGATATAGTCTTCCGGAATAAAGGCCGGCAGACCGAGATGAATCTCGGGCCGGATTTTTTCTTCCTGCTCCGGCTTTTCACCCCTCAATTCGCGTATGGTGCTCTCAATGAGCTCAATGTACATCTCATAACCCACGGCCGCCACATGCCCGGACTGGGACACCCCCAGAATATTTCCCGAACCCCGGATCTCCAGGTCATGGGAAGCGATGCTGAACCCGGATCCGGGCTCGGTGAGTTCCCTGACCACCTGAAGCCGCTTCCGGGCATCCGGCGCAAGCAGGGCGCCCTGCGGGATCAGGAGATAGGCGGCCGCCTCCTCCTTCGATCTTCCCACCCTTCCCCTGAGCTGGTAAAGCTGCGACAGGCCGAAACGGTCCGCCCGGTTGATGATGATGGTATTGGCCGTGGGAATATCGATGCCCGACCCGATGATCGTCGTGCAGACAAGGACATTGTAATCCTGCCGGACGAACTTCACCATCACATCTTCCAGTTCCCTTCCCTTCATGCGCCCGTGGGCCACCAGGATCCGGGCTTCCGGAACCAGCCGCTCCAGATATCCCGCCATTCTGTAAATGGATTGAATTCTATCATGAACGAAGAAAACCTGTCCATTCCTCTCCAGTTCCTCCCGGATGGCCTTCTGAATGGACTCTTCCTCAAATTCCAGAACATGGGTCCTGATCGAACGCCGGTCCCGGGGCGGCGTGTTGATCACCGAGAGATCGCGGATTCCCACCAGAGACAGCTGAAGCGTCCTGGGGATCGGCGTCGCCGTCAGGGTCAGGACATCCACGAGCGTCCGCAGGTGCTTGAGCTTTTCCTTGTGGCTCACGCCGAAACGCTGTTCCTCATCGACCACGACGAGGCCCAGGTCCTTGAAGGCAACGTCCTTCTGGAGAAGCCGGTGCGTCCCTATCACGATATCGACCAAACCTTTATGGAGATCCTCGGTGACTTTCTTCTGCTCACTTTTCGTCTTGAAACGGTTCAGAACTTCGACACGCACGGGATACTTCTCAAGCCTCCGCGAAAAGGTATGGAAGTGCTGTTCCGCCAGAATGGTCGTGGGCACGAGGACCGCCGCCTGCTTTCCGTCCATGACCGCCCGGAAGGCCGCCCGGATCGCCACTTCCGTTTTTCCGAATCCCGCGTCGCCGCAGATCAGCCTGTCCATGGGTTTGGCGTCGGCCATGTCAAAGTTCACGTCCTCGATGGCCCGGTTCTGATCGGGTGTCTCCTCATACTCGAAGGAAGAAGAAAACTCATCATAGTGGGCGTCCGGCGGTGAGAAGGCGCGCCGCTCCAGGGACTCCCTGGCGGCATAGAGGGAAACCAGTTCCCCGGCAATCTCCTCCACGGAGCGCTTGACCCGTTTCTTTACGTTTTCCCAGGAGGTGCCCCCGAGCTTGTCCACTCTGGGGGGATGGCCGTCCGGGCCGATGTACCTCTGAATTTGATCGAGCCGATCGACGGGGATGTAAAGCTTATCGCCCTCCGAATATTCAAGCAGCAGAAAATCATTCTCAATATCCCCGACCGTCAGCTTTTGCAGACCCCGGTAAATGCCGATCCCGTGATCCGCGTGAACGATAAAGTCTCCCTCCTTGAGCTCGCCGAAGGATTTTAGAAAATAGCCCTCCCGGGCCGGTCTCGCTCTTCTGGCCCGCGTCTTTTTCCCGAAGATTTCTTCATCGCTGATGACCACCCACTTCAAGCGCGGGAAGTGGAATCCGCCCGATATCTTTCCCTCCCGGAGGACGATCTGCCCCCGGCCGTTATGGCGGATGAGCTGGGAAAGAAAATCGCCGTTCCCCTGCCCCGCGGACAGAGCATAACCCTCCATGAGATGGGCCATTTTCTGAATGTTTCCCTCGCCGCTGCAGAGAAGGCTCACCAAGTTCCCCGTTTCGAGCCATCCCTTTATCTTTTCCATGACGGCTTTCAGAGGACCTTCATCTTTCTTGAAACGGTCTCTTTCCTCTTTTAATCCCGAAGGAATCTCCATCTGAAACCGGATCGTCCGGGAAGGGTCTTCCTCTACCCTCGAGACTTCAAGGTCTTGGAGATGAATTTTCTGGAAAGGCTCAAGACCTCGAATCAGTTCGTCCTTCGAGAGGAGATACGATTCCGCTTCGAGATGAAACTTCCCATCGCTCTTCGCCTTGAACAGGAAGCGTTCCATATCCCGCGCGCTCTTTTCCTCTTCCCGCTCCAGCGACATGGCCTCATCCAGAATGACCGTTCCGCCGGCGGGCATGCAGGAGAGCAGATGATGCATGGGCTGGCCGAAGAGGGGAAGGAATCGGGGATCCAGGGATCGCGTGAGACCATTGTCCATCATATCGACAACGCGATCCCTCATGACGCGGGAAAGGTCGATCTCATTCGCCCTGTTCCTCAGGTTTTTCAGGGCTTCCTTTTGCAATTCAGGTGAAAGGATCAGCTCCCGCGCGGGGGAAAGGACAAAGTCGACCACTTCCCTGCTGGAACGCTGCGAATCTGGATCAAAAACCTTGATGGACTCCACCTCGTCGCCGAGGAAGACCAGCCGGTGCGGAGAGGACTCCACGGGAGAAAAGATATCGATGACATGTCCTCTGACGCTGTAATCGCCCTTTTCCTCAACGATGGCGGCCCGCCTGTATCCTCCCTCATCGAGTTTTTTCAGGAATTCCTCCCGCTCCAGAAAATCGCCGATGGAGATGGTCCGGATGTAATCCCGGACCGCATCGCCGGGAACCATCCTCTGAAGAAGAGCGCTCACGGGAACAACGACAAGGGCGGGTTTCTTCAGGACCCAATTTGAAAGAATCTCTATCCTTCTCACTTCCGCGTCTCTCTGGGAAGAAATGATATCCGACGCGAGGAGGTCCCATGGGGGATAGAGAAAGACCTCACCGGTTTGAAGGAACAGGCCGGCATCGCGGAACACATCTCCAGCCTCGCTCATTGTAGATGTCACGACCAGGATGGTCTGCCTGAAGCTCCGGTGAAGGATCGCGGCAAGAAGGGCTTTCGCCGATCCGCGGAGACCGCAGATCTTAATGCTTTCCTCACCCACGCGTACCCTCTCCAGCACCTCACGAAAAGCGGGATCGGCCAGGACTATTTTATCTTCCGTAAGTTCTTTCATTTAAAGTGTCTATAGCGTTCGTTGCGTCATCGCGTTCGTAGTGTTCTTTTACGCAACTTCCCAGCTTCGCATCTTCTCAACTTCTATACTTTCAACATCCTGCTCAGGGCCTTTCGGGCCGGCTCACCGACCTCGTCAGGAACCTTGACCACATGCTTCGTTTCCCTCAGGGAAACGAGGATATCGTCCAAGGTGATGGTCTTCATGGTCTCGCAGATTAGCTTGTCGGAGGCAAGAATGAACGTTTTCCCGGGATTCTCTTTCCTCAAGGTATGAAGAATTCCCGACTCCGTGCCGATGATGAACTCCTTGGCGTCGGTCTCGCGGGCGTAGCGGATGATCCCCGCCGTGCTTCCCACAAAATCGGCGAGGTCGATCACCTCGGTCGTGCATTCGGGGTGCACGGCAAGCTTCGCTTCGGGATGACGCTTCATCACGTCCTTCACCTGAGCGGCCTCCAGAAAATGATGAATGGGACAATACCCGTCCCAGGGGATGACTTTCTTTTTCGTGAACCGGGCCGTGTAGCGCGCGAGGTTGCCGTCGGGAACCATGAGGACCTTCCCGGCTTCCAGGGAATTCACGACCTTCACCGCGTTTGCCGACGTGCAGCAGATATCGCTCATGGCCTTGATCTCGGCCGACGAGTTCACGTAAGTCACGACCGGGACCCCGGGATTTTCGGCCATTGCCTTCGCCAGCTGCTGAGGCGTTATCATGTCCGCCAGCGGACAGCCCGCCTCGAGCCTGGGAAGAAGCACTGTCTTATCAGGAGACAGGATGGAGGCGCTCTCCGCCATGAAATGGACGCCGGCGAAAACGATAACCGCGGCATCCGTCTTTGCCGCCTCGATACTGAGAGCGAGAGAGTCTCCGAGAAAATCGGCGATATCTTGAATCTCCTCCCGCTGGTAATAGTGGGCCAGGAGAATGGCCTCCCGCTCCCGGAGCCCTTTTCTGATCTCCCGTTGAAGCTCTGAAATACTCATTTCGATGAACCTTCCTTCATGCAGCCTAAGCCCCTTAAAAAATCCCGGGGGCTTTTAACAACTGAATGTTATAGGATATATTATGAACCGCCATAATTCAAGCCCTATTCCCCTTTTTATTGACAAGCCAGGGACTTTGGGATACTTTCTCCCGGACTTCATCCGGCAAAATTGCCCCGCTTTCAATTATGTGAAGTGTTTTCTATTTTGATAACTCTGAACTCTAAACCCTGAACTCTGAACTTTTAGTATGATTTCCGTCGACGAAGCCCTTAATACGATCCTCGAATCCATCAGCCCCCTGTCCCTCGAAAAGGTCAGCCATCTGGAGGCTCTGGGCCGGGTCCTGGGCGAAGATATCATATCCGGCCGCGACATCCCCCCCGGAGACAATTCGGCCATGGACGGCTACGCCCTTCGCGCCGCCGACACGCTTTTCGCGTCCCGCAAGAACCCCGTAACGCTCCGGGTGATCGAGGACATCCCTGCCGGCCGCATGCCGAAAAAGAAAGTCAAGGCCGGTGAGACCTCGCGCATCATGACGGGAGCCCTTGTCCCTGAAGGCGCCGACGCCGTCCTGAGGGTGGAAGACACGGAGAGCGCCGGGAAAAAGGTGAGGATCTTCGCCTCCGCCGAAGCGGGAACGGATATCCGCCTGGCCGGGGAGGATGTGAAGAAGGGTGAGCGTGTTCTCTCCAGAGGAGACATCATCAGGCCCGCCGAAATCGGCATGCTGGCATCTCTCAGCCGCTCTTTCATCTATGTTTTCCAGAAGCCCGTGGCGGCCATCCTCGCCACGGGGGACGAACTCGTGGATGTGGACGAGCCCGTCCCGCCGGGCATGATCGTCAACAGCAACAGCTATGCCCTGGCAGCCCAGGTCATGGAATGCGGCGGCATTCCATTGCAACTGGGCATCGCGAAAGACAACCGGGAAGACTTGGCCGCGAAATTCCAGGCGGCTCTGCGCGCCGACGTGATCATTTCGTCCGGCGGTGTCTCCGTGGGAGACTACGATCTAGTCAAAGACGTGATGAAGGAACTGGGAAGCAAAATGCAGTTCTGGAAAGTCGCCATGAGGCCGGGCAGGCCGCTCGCTTACGGGACCATCGGCGGAAAGCCCCTCTTCGGACTCCCCGGAAATCCCGTATCGTCCATGGTTTCCTTCGAGCAGTTCGTGAGGCCCGCCCTTCTCAAGATGATGGGGCACCGCAACCTCTTCCGCAAATCCATCCAGGCAAACCTGATGGAGAACATTTCGAAGCCGGGCGGGTTGCGAGCTTTCGTGCGGGCACAGGTTGTTTTCGAGAACGGTCAATATAGAGTCACCACGACGGGCGAGCAGGGCTCCGGGATACTGAAATCCATGGTCCGGGCGAACGGCCTTATCATACTCCCGGAAAACATCACCGTTGCAAAAAAAGGCAACGCCGTCACCGTGCAAATCCTCGACCACTCCCTGGATATGACAGCCGCGCCGGATTACCTC
>CAYXFF010000105.1:0-4443 GCA_964464185.1 uncultured Syntrophaceae bacterium
CCTGCAATGGAGCGAGATTTAGAACGGTCGGGAAAAAGATCCTGAGCGGTGAAGAGACCTGTTCCGATAGGATCACACATCTAGACCGTTTGGGCAACAGACCCTTTAGATTTAGAATTTTACACCTCGTGCCTGATGCCTGATTTGCTGGAGGATTTACCATGGACATGAAACTGAAAGAGCGGTTCACAAAAGACTGGAACAAATATTTTCCCGGTGCGGAGCTTCCCATGGTCTTTTATTACGCAGATGAAGCTGTGCCGGGAACGCTTCCGAAATCACCCAAAGGACACCGCTGCATGATCGCCGACCTCGCCCGGGTCCGCAAGGGAAGGACCCTCTCCATGAACATGGAGGCCATCGGCTGCGGCGGCGGGAGACGCTATACGGGTTTCACGGAAATCCAGATGCCCGATTTCGAATACTTTCTTTCCTGCGGCATTCCGGGCAAACTGGAAGGGGAGAGGTACAAGAAATCCCCGGAACTCGTGAAGGAGCATCTGAAACATCAGACCGCCTTCAGAGCGCCGGCGGATTATATTGTCTTCAAGAGATGGGACAGGATCGAAGCGGACGATCAGCCTCTTGCCGTCATCTTCTTCGCTCCCCCCGACGTTCTGTCGGGCCTTTTCACCCTGGCCAGTTTCGACGAGGGAAACCCCTTCGGGGTCATTGCACCTTTCTGCGCGGGCTGCGCGTCCATCATCGATTATCCCTACAGGGAACTCGAATCCGGGCGGCCGCGGGCGGTGCTCGGCATGTTCGATGTGTCCGCAAGGCCCTTCGTCCCGCCGGGCGAACTGACCTTCGCCGTTCCCTGGACGAAATTCCTCCGCATGGCGGGCAACATGGAAGAGAGTTTCTTGATCACCCGGTCATGGAACACCGTCCGAAAAAGGATGAAACGAAATTCAGGGCCCCCGGACCCATCCATAAAGAAGGGAGATAAATCGTGATGAGCAAAAAAACAGTTCCTCTTGTCGTCCTGCTTTCAATTCTTTTTCATGCCTCTGTCCTTTTCGCCCAACCCCCGGCGCCGGAGGCGTCTTTGAAAAAGAACTTCCCCAAACTCAAAGTCGACAGCATTCAGCCCTCCGCCATCAAAGGTCTTTACGAGGTGACCTCCGGGACACAGATCTTCTATTATTCCCCGGAGTCGGAAATCCTCATGGTCGGTGAGATGGTGACCCGGGAGGGGCGAAATCTCACCCACGAGAGAAAGGCCGAAGTGATCGGCCGGCGGATAAAGGAAATCCCTCTCGATAAAGCCCTGAAAATGGGAAACGGCAAAAACATCGTGATTGAATTCTCCGACCCCGACTGCGGCTATTGCCGCAAGTCATCGGAGTTTTTTTCCGGCAGAAGCGACGTCACCCGCTACGTTTTCTTTTTTCCCCTTTCGCCTGAATCGGAGAAGAAGATACGTCATATCCTGTGCGCCGCGGACCGCTCAAAGGCATACAAGGACGCCTATGCCGGGAAGCTCGACGATGTGAAATTCGACGCCTGCGAAAATGCAGCCGTCGAAGAGATCCTGAAGGACCACCGGAAAGCCGCGGCCCATGTGGGCATCGAAGGGACACCCTTCTTTTCCATAAACGGCAGGGCGGTACCCGGGGCGGATCTGCCGCTCATCGAGAAACTGCTCGACGCAAAATAAGCGGTCCTGCTGAAACGATACACTCATTCGGTGAACCCCATGTCCGATACGCCGGCCAGAACCAGGAAACGCGGAATCGCCTTTAAGCTTTCCCTCCTGATCCTGACAAGCACAACGCTCATCTTTCTCGCGGCTTTCGGTTACAACTACCTGGAGTCGCGGTCCCTCGTCCTGAAATATGTGGAAGAAAATGCGGGCAACCTGACGCTTGCCACGGCGCAGAGAATAGAGAACATCCTGAAGGGCGTGAAAGCGGCGCCCAGCTACCTCGCCTCTTCTCTGGAATTCATGCACTGCAGCCGCCCGGAACTCCTGAAGCAGATAGAGAACATGGTGAAGCTGGATCCGGACATTTTCGGATCCACGGCGGCCTTCGAACCCTATGCCTATGATTCCCGCTCTTTCTATTTCGCCCCCTATTATTACGAGGAAAAAGATCAGATGAAATTCTCCTGGCTCGGAGGGAAGGATTACCGGTATCACCGTCTGGACTGGTACCTCCTGCCCAGGAAACTGGAAAGGCCGGTCTGGAGCGAACCTTACTTCGATAAGGGCGGAGGCAATATCGAGATGTCCACCTTTTCCGTCCCCTTTTACAGAAGCGTCAAGGGCAGGCGGACGTTCTCGGGTGTGGTCACCGCGGACATGTCCCTTAAACGGCTGAAGGATATCGTCTCGAAAGTCACCATCTACCGTACGGGATATGCCTTTCTCATCTCAAAGAAGGGGGTCTTCGTCACCCATCCAAACAAAGATTGGATCATGCATGGGAGTATCTTTTCCGTCGCCGATGCCGCGGGAGATCCGGAACTCCGGAAGATCGGAAAGGATATGGTTCACGGCGGCAAGGGCTTTGTTCCCCTGCCGGTGCATTTCACGGGCAAAAAGGCATGGATGTATTATGCCCCCCTGCCCTCGGCGGGATGGTCCATCGGCGTCGTCATTCCCGAGGACGAGCTTTTCGCCGATATCCGGAATCTCGGCTGGATTGTGCTCGCTATTGGAATCGCCGGTTTCGCCTTCCTGTTTCTCGTGGTCATCTCCATCTCGAACACCATCACCGGGCCGTTGAGGAAACTCGCCGGGACCGCTGCCGAGATAGCAAAAGGAAGTCTGGATGCGGCTCTTCCTGAAAAAAAATCCGCTGACGAGGTGGGCGACCTCACCGATTCTTTTGAAAACATGCGGCGGGCACTCAAGGAATACATCGCCAACCTCAAAGAGACAACGGCCGCCAAGGAAAGAATGGAAAGCGAACTGAAGATCGCCCACACGATTCAGATGAGCTTTCTGCCCAAGCGTTTTCCGCCCTTCCCGGAAAAGGAAGAATTCGATATCTACGCCATGCTGGTGCCTGCCAGAGAAGTGGGAGGCGATTTGTATGATTTCTTCCTCCTGAACGACGATACCATCTTCTTTTCCGTCGGTGATGTCTCCGGCAAGGGGGTGCCGGCGGCCCTCTTCATGGCGGCCTCCAAAATCGCGATGAAGGGTTCTGTGAACCTTAACGTGGATCTTTCGGAAACGCTGGGAAAGGTCAACCGGGAGCTATGCGTCGATAACGAAACAACAATGTTCGTGACGGTCTTCTGCGGCACACTGAATTTCAAGACGGGGGAGCTGCGCTATTCCAACGCCGGTCATAACCCCCCGCTCCTTCTGCGCCAGGGCAAAGACCCGGAATGGCTCCCGATGCCGGAAGGCCTCTTTCTGGGTGTTTTTGAGGATAGCGCTTACAAAACCCTTTCCACGCGAATGAACCCCGGCGATACGCTCCTTCTTTATACCGACGGGGTCACGGAGGCCATGAACAGGGAGGGTCAGGCCTATTCCGACGAGCGTCTATTCGGGCTGGCGGGAAAAAATGCAGGCGCGTCCCCGGAAAACCTTGTCCGGGACGTGGTCCGGTCCGTGCAGGAGTACGCTGGCGAAGAGCCTCAGTCCGATGACATCACGCTCCTCGTGCTTCAATACAAAGGAAGCTCAAAGATTTGAAACGAGGGAATATCAGAAGAGCGGGGACGTTTTCCCGCCTTTGAACAGGACAAGGGTCAGTCTGTTTCGTCCCTCTTCACGGCGATATTTCACTTTGTCCATGAGTTTTTTTATCAGATAGATGCCGAGTCCCCCGACCGGGCGCTCATCGACACCCGCCGTGATATCCGGATCGGACGCGGCCAGGAGATCAAAAGGAACCCCCGAGTCCACGACGTCCATGACAAGATTCCCGCCGTCCTCGCTGCAGGAGATGGTCACCTCTCCCGGTTCCTTTCCCCTGTAAGCGTATTTGACGATATTGACGAGAACCTCCTCCATGACGAGTTCCAGCTCGCTGATCCTATCCGCGTTGAATCCAAGCGCCCTGGCGCAGGATGACACGAAGTCCATGGACTCATAAAGAAATTCCAGCCGGGCGGGCCATGTCTTTTGCGAGAGGAGTTGCATGGATTAAAGAGACTTCAGGGCCTCTTCGGTGTTTTCGAAGATTTTGAAGAGAGATTCGAAGCCCGAGATTTTGAAAACCTCTTTCACGGGACCCCGCAGGCCCGCAAACAGCATTTTCCCGTCTTTTACCTTCAATGTCTTGGCAATCGCCAAGATGCTTCTCAGACCCGCGCTGCTGATATACTCCAGAGAGGCGAAGTTCAAAAGCAGGATCGTTTCACCCTTCTCAATCAGATCGGTGAGTCCCTTTTCAAAATCCGGTGACGTCACGGCATCGATTTTACCCTTGACGGAAACAACGACACATTCTTTTCCTTTTTCAGTGATGATTTCCATGA
>CAYXFF010000105.1:4543-5985 GCA_964464185.1 uncultured Syntrophaceae bacterium
TTCGGGATACCATCCGTTCTTCCAACGCTTTCTTCCATAGAAAGCTCGGCTTCCAAGGCCTACGGCCGGCACGCGGATTCCAAGGAAATGGTTTCCTCCGAAAATTCGCACGCGCGCGTGTTGAGACACGTGGGTCAAACGTCCGGAGGCGGCCTGGAAGGCGGGGTTCTCGCCCGCTTCGAGGGGCGCCACCGCTCCGCCGGAGGCAATGCCCTGAGAGCCGCTGTCCTCGGCGCAAGCGACGGCCTCATTTCAAATTTCAATCTCGTCATGGGCGTGGCCGGAGCACAATTGTCGAGCGGCAGCATTCTCGTGACGGGCGTGGCGGGACTGCTCGCCGGCTCCATCTCCATGGCGCTTGGGGAATGGATTTCGGTGCAGAGCTCCCGGGAGCTGTACGAAAAGCAGATCCAGACGGAAAAGGAAGAAATCGCCGCCATGCCGGAAGAGGAGATGGAAGAACTGAGTCTGATCTATCAGGCCCGGGGGCTGGACCGCGAAGAAGCTTACCTGCTGGCATCCCGGATCATGAGCAACCCCGATACCGCTCTCGATACGCTGGCCCGGGAGGAGCTGGGCATCAATCCGGAGGACCTGGGCGGCTCGGCCTGGGAGGCAGCCCTGACCTCCTTTCTCCTCTTCGCCGTGGGGGCCATCCTCCCGGTCATCCCCTTCATTTTTCTCGAAGGCCTGAAAGCCATCGCCGCGAGCGCGGCACTCAGCGGGATAGGGCTCTTCATCACCGGCGCGGCCATCACGCTGTTCACCGGCCGATCGGTCTGGTATTCCGGCACGCGCCAGGTGCTCTTCGGGCTCGCGGCCGCCGCGGTCACCTTCACCATCGGTCACCTTCTCGGTGTCGGCATCGCGGGATAATTTCCGGGAAAAGAATAGGCCTTTGATTTTTTCTCAAAATGCGATAAAAATGTGAGCCACCAAAGCAAGGGGGGAGGAACGGTCATGGAGCTCTCAAAAAAAGAAATCGTGGACCTCCTCCAGCGCTGCTGGATGACCCATGACGGGATGTGGTTCTATCACTGCATGAGAGAATTCGGCATCGAGAAGGCAAACCGCCTGAACATGGCGTCGATCAAATCCCTCGCCCCTCTTGAAATCAGCCGGATCAGGGAAGCGCTGGGGGTGAAGAAAGAGAAAATTGAATCCTTCCAGGAGCTCAAAGACTTGTTCCTTCCCGCTTCCGAGCTTTTCATTCCGGCCTTCATGAACATCTCCATGAGTTTCCCGGAAGACAATGTCATGCACTGGGAGTTCGCGCCGAACAACTGTTTCGCTTTCAAGGGGATCAAGAGAATCGGCGTGATCGATCAATACGAATGCGGCGTCATTTACCGGCTGGCCTGCTGGTTCGACAGCCTTGGCCTGAAATACCGCGTCACCCCGGACATCAAGGGCTGCCTCATGCTCAAGGACGGGACGTGCTC
>CAYXFF010000106.1:0-5943 GCA_964464185.1 uncultured Syntrophaceae bacterium
AAAACGGCCCGGTAGATGGCGAACTTCTGCGCCATCTCCGCTTTGGTCTTGAAGGAAAGGATCCGCAGGTCGGCCCCCTGAATCTTTTCCATGGTCACGCCCAGCCGTGAGGCGACCTGGATCGTCTCGTCACCGATGAAGGCGGCGCAGGCCAGGGCCTTTTCGCTGTCGAGAATGTCTCCGAAGGTGCATCCAAGGCTTGCGGACATGCCGCTCAGGGTCGCGTTGATCAAAAGCTTCGCCCAGCGGATACCGGCCAGGTTCGTCGTGATCTCGGTGGGGCAGATTTTTCGCAGAACCCCCGCTACTTTTTTAATCCTTTCCGTCACGGAACCGTCCAGTTCGCCCAGGTCGAGAGTCATTTTGTCGGGATCCGAGGTCAGTTCGGAGACGCCGGGTCCGATCCAGGTGGCGCCCCAGCCGACTGCGCATCCTATGACCTTTTCTCGGCCCACGAATCGTGCCACTTCCTCTTCCGGCACGCCGTTCTGCATGGTGCAGACGATGCTGTCCTTGTGGAGGTGGGGGAGGAGGGCCTTCAGAGCCGATTCATTGTATGTCTGCTTGACCAGGTATAGGACGAGGTCATAGCCCCCTGTCATCTGATCCGGAGTGATGGCCTTCACCGGCACAGTTACATTCGTCAGGCCGGTCACGGTTGCCCCGTTCTTGTTCAGGGCGTCCACATGCGCCTTGTTCGCATCCACCAACAAGACTTCTCCGCCGTTTTTCGTGATGAGGGCCCCGGCGATGGTGCCCAGGGACCCCGCACCCAATATGATTGTTTTCATGGTTAAAACCTCACTTTCGTTTTACAGCTTTTTCAAAAACTTCAGCAGTTCGATGAGCCCGTCATCGCGCCACCTGACAATTTCTTCGTTGGTCCGTCCCGTGTCCGGGGAACGGTTGGTCATTTCCTGGTTCACGCCCTCCTGGGCCTTTGCGAGCCAGCCCTCGGGCCACTTTTTCCAGTCTGCCATGTCGGCCCACCAGGCCTCGACAGTCGTTCCGATGTGGGTCATGATGCCCGTGAGCCCGTGAGGGCCGCCGCCAAGGTGGTAGATGAGATTGGGGCCCATGAGGGCGTAGCGGAGGCCGGGCCCGTAATTGACGGCCTTGTCCACATCCTCCACGGAGCAGACGCCCCGCATCACGAGATCGACAGCCTCGCGGTAGAGGGCGACAGAGAGCCTGTTGGCGATGAATCCCTTGGCTTCCTTTCGGAGGACGACGGGCTCCTTGCCCAGGGATTTGTAGAAGTCATAGGTTTTTCTCACCGTATCCTCGCTCGTCTTTTTCCCCTTGGCGATTTCGACAAGCGGAATGAGGTGCGGAGGGTTGTAAGGGTGTGCGCCCAGACAGCGTTCGGGGTGCTTTGAATCTTTCGCGATCTTCGTGATCAGGAGCCCCGAGGTGCTGCTGGCGAAGACGGCATCTTTCGACGCGTATTTGTCCACTTCTTTGAGGAGGGCCTGCTTCGTTTCATATTTTTCCAGGGCGCACTCCTGAATGAACTGAACGTCCTTCAATGCCTCCGCGAGGTCGGTCGTGTATCTGGCAAGACCTAGGGCGACATTCATTTTGTCCGCCTTGAGGATGCCCCTGCTCACGAGATATTCCAGGTTTCCCCGGATGCGGGCGCGGGCTGTTTTCAGGGCCTCTTCGTTTATGTCATAGACGTGGACAGGCAGGCCCTTCCAGAGGAAATTCGTCGCCCAACTCGATCCGATCATGCCGCCTCCCAGGATGGCCGCTTTTTTGATGTTTGATGCTTTCATGATACGTTCTCCTCGTCTCGAGCTGTTTAGTAGATCAAAATTCCCAGGGGGATCACGATGAGCAGGGTAGCCACTGTCGCCATGATATGCGCCCAGAAGATGTGTTTGTAGGAATTGACGTGCGTCAGGCCCGCGATGGCAAGGAACGTGATAACGACGCCGTTATGCGGCATGGCGTCGAAGCACCCCGCAGACATGGTCGCAACCCGGTGGACCAGTTCCGGGCTCAGTCCGAGAGCCAGGTACTTGGGAACCAGGGTCTCCAGGATGATTCCGAGACCGCCGGAAGCCGAACCGGTAATCGCGGCCATGATGTTCGTGGCGATGGACAGAGAAACAATGGGATTCATGGGAAGAGTCAGCATCCAGGCGCTGACAATCTTGAACCCGGTGGTTGCCGCGACGGCCATGCCGTAGCCCACGTCCGCGCAGGTGTTGATGATCGGAATAACCGTATTGACGGCGCCCTTGTTGAGGGTGTCCAGTATGTTGCTCAGCTTTGCCCAGAAAAGCACGATGCAGGCAACAGAACCGGCAGCCAGCGCTACGACGGCGTCAAGCTTGAGCGCGTTCAGCAGAACGATGACGACAACCATGGGAATGATGCTGAGCCAGATATTGGGAAGCTTTTCCATGACCACGTCCCCGGTGCTGATCATGCCGACACCGGCGGGAGCCTGATAAACCTCGCCTTTTGCCTTGATCCTGTTCAAAGCGTATTTCGTATAGAGGTAGGTGAAAAAGAGAACAAGAACCGAAGCCACGACTCCAAGCAGAGGGGCGGCCATGGGGGTGGAGGCCATGTACTTCGTGGGCATGATGTTCAGGATCTGGGGAGAGCCTGGCATCATGGTCATGGTCACTGAACCGATCCCGATGGCAAAAGAAATCGCGAAGAGGTGCCAGGGGATGTTCACTTCCTTGAACATGGGGCGACAGACGGGTATCAGGGCGAAAACGACCACGAACAGGCTCACGCCGCCGTACGTCAGGGCCATGCCGATGACGCCACCGGCCCAGATGACGGCCATGGGGTTGCTGCGTCCGATGATCTTCAGGATTCCCTCGGCGATGGACCGGGCGGCACCGCTGTCCTCCATGAACTTGCCGAAGATTGAACCCATGAGAAAGAGAAGGTAAAATTTTGCCGCATAGTTGATGAACCCCTTCATGTAGGGGCCTGAAAGAGTTTGCATGATGTCCATGCTGGAAAATACGGCGACAAGAACAGCCGCCAGAGGCGCGATCACGATGATATGCCAGCCGCGAAGCGCCAGAACGATGATGAACGCGAGGGATACAAGGATCCCGATGATGCTCCAATCCATTTTCTTATCTCCTTTCATTTTTATTGTTCAGAAATTTCTTCCTGCACGGTTACGCTAATACGATGTATGGGGAAAGGAAACAATGGGGGGAGCACCCTATTTAGGAGGGGGAAAACCCTACTTTAACAGGCTGTTGAAAAACGCTCATCTGCTGTGTTGCGCTGCGCCCCTCGTCATTCAACGTACGTACAAGTACGCCTCATTCCTCGGGTCTTGCGCGCCTTGCATCTGCACGTTTTTGAACAGCCTGATGAAAAGTGTGTTTTTCAACAACCTTTTAAAGATCGAAGATGAGAAGATGAAGAAAGGGTTCGAGGGTTCAAGGATTCAAGTGTTCCGCCAGAGGCGGACTTTCAGCAAGGAAGAGGGCACCATAAAATTCCCTCCCCTGGCGGGAGGGAACACAAGGGAGGGGGGCATGAAAAGAGCTGAAAGATTGGGTAGGGGAGCGTTCACGCTCCTGCAAAAGGGAGACTGAAGCCTCCCTAAGTGTCATTTCTTTTCAAACAGTTTTAAATATTTTCCGTAGCCTTCTTTTTCCATGTCTTCTCTGGGGATGAATTTCAATGATGCCGAGTTCATGCAGTAGCGGAGCCCTGTAGGCCCGGGACCGTCGGTGAAGACATGTCCGAGGTGGGAGTCTCCGTATTTGCTCCGGACCTCCGTTCGCTGCATGAAATGGATGCGATCCTCCTTTTCCACGATGCGGCCCGTTTCGATGGGCTTCGTGAAGCTGGGCCATCCCGTTCCGGAATCGAATTTATCCAGCGAACTGAAAAGCGGCTCACCGGAAACGACATCGACGTATATGCCTTCTCTCTTGTTGTTCCAATATTCATTTTTAAAGGATGGTTCGGTGCCGCATTGCTGGGTCACGTTGTACTGCATGGGCGTAAGTGTTTCCTGCAGTTTCTTGTCATCAGGCTTTGCGTAGGGTTTGACCGGAGCCGGCCGGACCCCGCACTGACTGCCTCCCCACGCGTTCTTCAGGAACCGGTCGCGGCCCGATCCCTGCCGGTAGTAATTGTAACGAAAAGGATTTTTCCTGTCGTAACCCTGATGATAATCCTCCGCGTTATAGAATTTATTGAATTTCAAGATTTCCGTGACGATCGGTTTCGTGAACCTTCCTGATTCTGCCAGTTCCCCCCGGGACTTTTCCGCGAGTTTTTTCTGTTCCTCATCATGATAAAATATCGCGCTTCTGTATTGAGACCCCCGATCCGCAAACTGTCCTCCCGGATCCGTGGGATCGATATGTCTCCAGAACGTGTCGAGAAGCTGCTCGTAGGTCACTTTTGTAGGGTCATAGAAAATCTGAACGGCTTCAACGTGGCCTGTTTTTCCTGAGGAAACCTGTTCATAAGATGGGTTCTCTCTGAAACCGCCCGTATACCCGGACGTGACCTTCACAACACCGGGTATTTTTTCAAAATCGGCTTGTGAGCACCAGAAACAACCTCCTGCAAAGGTGGCTGTCCGGATCATTTTATTTTTCTCTGTCATGTTGTTTTTCACCTCCTGCTGGTTGCCGGCAGAACTCTGACATCCGAAGATAAAACCTAGAAACAGGATGCATAGTACAAACGTGTTTTTCATG
Source organism: uncultured Syntrophaceae bacterium (assembly GCA_964464185.1). GTDB lineage: Bacteria > Desulfobacterota > Syntrophia > Syntrophales > UBA4778 > UBA4054. The sequence goes on from CAYXFF010000106.1 coordinate 4,707, forward strand.
ATGGCCCTTGATTGATTTTCCTGATGAACTTCCAATGTCCATAAATTAAAGATGAATTATGAATTGTCAAATCGACCCCTGTCCCGGTCGAACTAAAAACATCTTGACACAAATGGTTCCATATGTAGAAATATAACTAGATGGAACATCTTCACCATAAGAGAAGGGAATATTGCAAAGGGTCCAGAATATGTTCTGGAGGGGATTCACAGCCTGGTCGGGCCGCCAGCTAAACGACATGTTCGGCTGGCGGTTTTTTTATTTCGACAGATTCAGTTGTTTCAATCAGGCATGATTCTGAGGTGAATTCCGGAGAGAAGAAAGGAGGTCAGCCATGGGATTCTTTGACAAGATATTTGGCGGAAAAGCGGGTGGTTCCGAGGAGGCGATGAAAGGATGGATCACCTATGAGGGGATCGACAAGGGGTTTCTGTTTTCTTATCCGCCTGAGTGGATCGTTGAAGAAACAGATCAGGGGATCGAAATTTATCCTCCCGACGCTCCCCGAGTGATGGATCCAGTCATGGAAAGAGATGCGGCCGATCCCCGAGTGACCGTCAAAACGGGCGATCTAGCCGATCCCAAGCAGAACATCTTGAAGGATCTCATCCGATCGCGGTCGGGCGAGTATAAGGGGTATAAATTCGTCAAGCACCATTCCAACAGCATTCCAAAAGCGGTCCACGGTGTCATTTATGAATTTCAATACGGCTCGCAGGACCGTCCATTCAGAGCTTTATCGGCCCTTGTCCAGTCGAAAGACCTATTTATCGATTTGACGGCATTCGGAACGGTTCAGAGTTTTGATCGGAACCGAAACGTGATCGAGGGCATTGTTTTCAATTTTCGGGTATTATGATCGGTGCGAAACAGCGTTCATCGCTCCCCGACGGGCATTCATTCAGCGCGATGCTGAAAGAACGCATTATTTTATTGTCGGGCGGAGAGAAAAACGTGTAATATGCCTCCGGTAAAGAGAATCCATCAACAGTCTCAGCAGGATTATTTTGCTATGACGAGAGTGATAAGGCGAAAGAGCGTGAAAATCCTGTTGTCCATCATGTTGATAATGCTCTTGGTCCTGCCCATGAGTCACGCGGCCGATCCGCCGGCTATAACTCATCCATCCGGGGATTCAAAAATCCGGATGGCCGTTCTCTATTTTGACAACGAGTCCATCACAGACAGAAAAGCTCTGGACCCTTTCAGGAAAGGCATTGCCGACACCCTCATAAGC
>CAYXFF010000107.1:0-2714 GCA_964464185.1 uncultured Syntrophaceae bacterium
TGAAGGATATTCCGCCGCTTTGCCTCCATACTGGAGAAACGGTCAAGGTCGATGTCCTGACCCCTCTCGAGCATCTTGCGTCTCACAAAGTTGAGATTTTCCCGAAGAAATTTAATGTCGAGCATGGTTCACTTCCCTCGTATTTATTTCATTATGAAGCCGTCGAACGGCTCATGCTTCGACAGGCTCAGCATGACAGTCTTATTCATGATGTCACCCTGAGTTCATCGAAGGGTCACCAGCCAACAGAGGTTCTCAGGAAGGTGATTTTCCTATCATTATGGTCTTTTTAAGTCAATGTTTTTGTCGGATTCGAATCAGCGCTTGAGTTTCCGCTTCACGATGTCCACCGCGGTTTTCAGTTCGCCTGATTTGAAGACGTGGGAAAACAATAGAAAGGTGAGAAAACCCAGGACAATCTGCAAAGTCAGAATGAAAATCCGCTCAGTGAAGGGCGCCCCGTTATTCCAGGGGAAGATCAGGGCAATGACGGCGATCACCCCCCACATGGCCAGAGACGAGGCTGTGGCCCTCAAAACGGACCGGTTGAATTCCGGGTCCAGGTAGGAACCGATTTTTCTTTTCAGGATGATGGCGAGCATGGCGACATTCACCGCCGCGGCTATTGAGTTGGCCAGCGCCAAGCCTCCATGTTTTAATGGGTACATGAGAATGATGCTCAGGATGATGTTGACGAACAGCGCGAAGTAAGAAGCCTTAAGGGGTGCTTTTCTGTCCTGCAGGGCGAAAAACGCCGAATCGATAACCCTGACAGTTGAATAAGCCCAAAGGCCCAGGGCGTAATACAGCAGAGCCTTGGCCGTCATCACCGTTGAGAGGATGTTGAATTTTCCTCTTTGGAAAAGGACGGATATAATCGGCTCGCGCAAAGCGATGAGACCGATCATGGCCGGGATGGTGACGAAAAGGATCATTCTTAGCGTGAATGAGAGCGTTTTTTTCAAGCCGTCAAGATCACCTTTCGCAACCAGTATGGAAAAACTCGGCAGGGATGCCGTACCGATTGCAATGGCGAAGACCCCAAGCGGCAGTTCAAGGATTCTGTCGGCATAGTAAAGGTATGATACGCTTCCCTCTGGAAGCATGGAAGCCAGGACGGTACCGACGAAAACATTGATCTGATATGTTGCTGACACGAGAAATGCCGGGAAAATCAGTAAGCCGATTTTTCTTAACCCCGGATGCCGAAAATGAAAGTTCAGCTTAAGCCTGACCCCCAGCCGTACGAGAACAGGCCACTGCATGGCCAGCTGCAACACTCCGCCGATCAGGACTCCCACGGCCAGGGCGACAATGGGTTCCTGGAAAAAATCTTTAAAAAGCAATGTCGCGAGAATCATGGATATGTTCAGGACAACGGGAGAAAGCGCCGGTACGGTAAAATGGCGAAGTGAATTCAGGATTCCCATGCACAGGGCAACGAGGGAAATAAAAATAATGTAGGGGAACATTAGCCGGGTTAGAAATACGGTCAACTCGAACTGACCAGGGTGCTTCGTAAAACCAAAGCCGATGATGGATACGATGAACGGGGAAAAAATGATGCCCAGGATGCAAACAACGACCAGTATGATCGAAAGGAGGGTAAACACGACATCAGCAAGTTCGAAGGCCTCTTCCTTTGATCCGGTCTTCAGATATTCCGTAAAGATGGGTATGAAAGAGACAGTGAGAGAACCCTCGCCAAGGAGGCGCCTCAGCAGGTTGGGTATTCGAAAGGCGACCCAAAAGGCATCGGTGATGAGTCCGGCTCCGAAAAAGGCTGCCACGACCATGTCGCGGATGAATCCGAAGACGCGGGAGAGCATCGTGGCCATACCCACCACGCCCGCGGCCCTGGCGACATTCATGTTTTCCGATTCGCTATGTGGCGCTTCGACTTTCAACAAGAGCCTCCAGATCCGCCTTCTTTATTCCCGACACGATAACCGTCTTCTTTCTCGCCTTGCGACCGGCGATGATCTCGATCTGCGATTTCCTGATCTTCAGCTGATCTGCGAGAAACCGGATGCACTCGTCGTTGGCCTTTCCCTCAAGGGGCGGCGACGTGATTTTGATTTTCAGGGCGCCGTCCTGGATACCGACCACTTCACACCGTGAAGACCTGGGCAGCACGCGGATCTGGATCACCAACCCCTTTTCTGTTTCTTGAACCGGCAGCATGATAATGAAAACGCCTTCCCGCGGAATGCCTCTTACGGCGTGAAGTGGTAAGCCGTCTGAATCAGGGTCTGCACCAGAAAGATTTGCAGAAAATAGATGATCAGGATGACAATGATCGGCGAGATATCGATGCCCAGATGCCCGAGGGGAATCCATCGTCGGATGGGTCTGAGGACAGGTTCCGTGACGCGGTAGAGGAAAACAACGATCCGGTTGTAGGGATCGGGATTCACCCAGGAGATGAGGGCGCGGATGATGATAATCCACATGTAAATGGTTAGCGCCGTGTCGATGATATGTGCCAGGGCTTTGATGAAGTTTCCAAGAACGAACATGGTATTTCCTCTCAGTCACAATGCCAGTCATTTATGAGATACTAGACTGAAGGCTGTTCAAAAACGTTCATGGTTCGACAGGCTCACCATGACAAAATGCAAGCCTGTCCTGAGCTCGCCGAAGGGAGGGGCGCAGCGCAGCATGCAGACTCCGTCCTCGCCCTTCGAATGACTCAGGATAAACTCCAGCGGGGA
>CAYXFF010000107.1:2814-4451 GCA_964464185.1 uncultured Syntrophaceae bacterium
AGGAGGGGAAGAGGGCCATGCTAAAGGGGAAGAAGATCAGCATCATCGGCGGCGGGAAGATGGGGGAGGTCCTGGCGGGAGGCATCACGGCGAAAAAACTTGTCCCGGCGGGAGACGTGTCTGTCACGGATGTGGTTCAGGACAGGCTGGCCTACCTGAAAGATAAATACAAAGTCAATGTGTCGGGCGACAATGAGAAGTCCGCGCGGGGAGCGGATATCATCATCCTTGCGGTGAAGCCGCAGATGATGGCGGAGGTGCTGGCCCCTTTGGCGAAGGTCGTTGATAAGACAAAGCTTGTTATTTCCATTGCAGCGGGTATTCCGATCGGCTTCATCGAGGGTTATCTGAAAAAGGGTGCGAGAATCGTGAGGGTGATGCCGAACACGCCGGCCCTGATCGGAGAGGGAGCGGCGGCTCTGGCGCCCGGCGGAAGCGCCACGGAGGCGGATCTCGCGGTTGCCCGCAGCATTTTTGATTCCGTCGGGGTCACCGTTGTCGTCAAGGAAGATCTCATGGACGCCGTGACGGGCCTCAGCGGAAGCGGCCCCGCCTATGCCTTCATCATCATCGATGCCCTCTCCGATGCCGGGGTGCTTATGGGGATTCCGAGGGATGTGTCGCTGAAGCTCGCGGCCAAGACCATGCTCGGGGCGGCCAGACTCTGTCTTGAGACGGGCAAGCATCCGGGAGAGCTGAGGGACATGGTGACGTCTCCGGGGGGAACGACCATCGCGGGCATCAAGGCCTTGGAAAACGGAGGTCTCCGGGCGGCCCTGATCAATGCCGTGGAGGCGGCGACCCTGCGCTCGAAGGAACTGGGGAAGGGGAAGTGACCCGGAAGGTAAGGACTGAAGTTGGGAAGATGGGAAGCTGAGAAGATGCGAAAAAGAAAGAAATAAAAACCCTTCTTTTTCTTTTAATCTGTTGTCTTTTGCTTTTTCCCTTGTGTCTGATGCCCAACGCCCGGTGCCTGAAATCTATGTCGTAAAGAAATCCGTAAGTTTATCGAGGATGGACTTCCTCTCATCCTCTGCCGTGCGGTGATTATCGCTCGGGGCCGGGGCTTCCGCCGGCTCCTTTTCGGCAGCTTCCGCTGCGGGCTCGACCTGCCGGTCTGTTCCCGGCTTTCGTCTTCTCCGGCGCGGCCTCCTCCGTGAGGACTTCTTTTTCAACGGCTCAGCTTTGCCGCCCAGGGCTTCACGAGGCCCTTCTTCTATCAGCAGGGCTTCTTTCGCGGTTTCTTCCACGGGGGCAACTGTCTTTGCCGCTGCGGCAGGCGGCGCAATCTCCGCCTCTGGCGCCTTTTCTATTTCCGGTTTCTTGATTTTCTCGAATTTTGATTCGCCCCACTGCATGCTGGGGCTGCCGGAGATGTGAATCTCCGTATCATGAGCGGTTTCAAGGTTTGTGAGTTCCAGACGCTTCTGGTTGAGAAGATAGTCGGAAACTTCCCAGTGCAGCGTCACCTTGACCGTCGAGAAATCTCCTTTGACCACCTCGGCCTTGATCTTCCTGTAGACGCCGAGAGCGATGAATTCAAGCGACGGTCTCAGGCCGCTTCCCATACAGTGGGGACAGGTGGTATAGCTGATGTCCTGAATGGCGGACTGCTTCTTCTGCCGGGAAAGCTCCAG
>CAYXFF010000107.1:4551-5887 GCA_964464185.1 uncultured Syntrophaceae bacterium
TTTTTCCTGTTCTGGCCGGCCGTGCGGAGGATGATGCCGGACTCCTCATCCTTGGGGATCTGATCGATGAACTCCTTGAGCCGCTTGCGCTCCGCTTCATCTTCTATTTTCCGCGATACGCCTGTTCCCTCTCGATTCGGCATGAAAACGAGATATCTGCCGGGGAGCGAGATGTAAGCGGTGAGCATGGCCCCTTTGCGGTCTTTCTCTTCCCGGACCACCTGGACGAGGACTTCCTGACCCGGTTTCAGCATGGGTCTCTTTGGACCCTTAATCTCTGCGTCCGACGTCCTGTAATATTCGGAACCCACGTCATGGAGGGGCAGAAAGCCGTTCTTTTTCGCTCCGAAGTCCACGAAGGCGGCCTGGAGTCCGCGCTCCACCTTCAGGGCGATGCCCTTGTATATGTTTCCGATGATTGGTTCGCGCATGGCCATCTGAATATTGAATTCCACCAGCTTGCCGCCTTCGACGATGGCCATCCGCTGTTCTTCTTTGTCGATGGCGTTGATGAGCATTATTTTCTTCATATATTTCCTTGTGTTTTAGTGGAAGATTCCGACATCCCCTTTGCCGGCCCTGATCACGTCAGGGATGTCGTCCACCAGGCTTACGACGCTGGATTTCTGAGAGGCGAGAATTCCGCCGTCAATCACGATATCCACAGCGTGCCTGTATTTATTTTCGATTTCCGCGGGATCGCTCAGGATCTCATCCTCTTCTGTTGTGGCGCTTGTGCTGATGATGGGGTGTCCCAGTTCTTTGACAAGGGCGAGGCAGATATTGTTGTCAGGGACCCGGATTCCAACGGTTTTCCTCTTCGTGAGAAGGATTTTAGGGACCAGGCGAGATGCTTCCAGAACGAAGGTGTAAGCGCCCGGCAGCAGGCGCCGCATCGTCCGGTACGCGTAATCGGACACTTGTGCGTAACTGCTGATATCTTTGAGATCAGCGCAGACGAAGCTGAAGGGCTGTTTCGTGCTCCTGCGCTTGATCTCATAAATTTTCTCGATCCCCCTTTTGTTGAAGAGGTCGCATCCAATGCCGTAGACGGTGTCCGTGGGATAAACGATGATGCCTCCGTTCCTTAAAATCTCCACGACCTTTCTGATGAGCCTCATCTGGGGGTTATCGCTGTTGATCTCCAGCAACATGATAACCGGACTCTTTATTAAATTTTGGCTAATGTATCAGAATCAGGAGGGGATGGCAAGACAAGATGGAAGCTAAGAAGTTGCGAAGATGGGAAGATGGAAATGAATTGGGTCGGGAGTATAAACGCTTCCCTGCCCAACCCTCGCTTTACGCCCTTTGCCTTTCGCCTTTAGCCCTTAGC
>CAYXFF010000108.1:0-1402 GCA_964464185.1 uncultured Syntrophaceae bacterium
CTTATCCTTGCAAGTCTTGCCGTGATATTTATCATTCAGAATGTCGCGGCCGTCGAGGTCAGTTTTTTGCTCTGGAGCATATCCATGTCGCGTGCCCTCCTGATCTTTTTTACACTGGTTATAGGAATTATCCTGGGCTGGTTCTTGAACAGTTATTTCCAGTATCGAAAAGCGACGGAAGAGTTGTCGGAGAAATCCAGGCCGTGGTCGAAGACCCATGAATGATACCGTGCATTTATTCCATGCCATCAGCGGCATGAACGTCTTGTCCGTGAACGGGAACCGTTCAAATATAAGTTATGGTTGATCTGACTCTCTTATTTCTGATCTCCGGCAGCATCATTGTTGTCGGGTTCCTCGGCAATCTGGCCTATGAAAAGGCTAAAATCCCCGATGTGCTGTTTCTTCTTGGTGTTGGAGTCCTGCTGGGTCCGGTCTTTAACGTGGTTCGTCCCGGACACCTGGCGGATTTCGCCGAACCGTTCGGAACGTTCGCCCTCATCGTGATTCTTTTTGAAGGGGGAATGGATATCAAGATCCGGATGCTGCTGAAGGAATTCGGGAACGCGACCTTGCTCGTGTTTCTCTCCTTCACGCTGACGGTCGCCGGAATCACGCTGTTTCTCATCAAAATCATGGCGTGGGATCTTATGCGCAGCCTGCTGATGGCCACGATTCTCGGCTGCACGAGTTCGGCCATCGTCGTTCCTGTCCTGGCAAAAATGTCTATAGGAGACGACACAAAGACCGTCCTTTTCATCGAATCCGCCATGAGCGATGTCCTGGCCATCGTCCTCGCCGTGACGCTCGTCGAATTCATCAGATTCGAAGCCATCGGCATCGAGAAACCCATGCGGGCCATCGCCAGTTCCTTCTCGATCGCCATTGTTCTGGGAACGCTCTTCGGATTTTTCTGGTTCAAGATGCTGAGCTTGATCGGAGACCGGAAATACTCCTACATGATCACCCTGGGCGCCATGCTGATTGTGACGGCGATCGTCGATTTTCTGGGAGGAAGCGGCCCCATCGCCATCCTGCTCTTTGGAATTATTCTCGGCAACTGTGAAGCCATGCCGTTTTTCAGCGGGCAGCCCCATTGCATTCTGATCGACGAGACCATCAAGTTCTTTCATGGCGAGGTCACCTTTTTTATCCGTACCTTCTTTTTCGTGTACATGGGCATGATCATCACGGCGGACGTTCTTGACCCGCGTTATCTGGTCGTGGGTTTCCTTCTCATGCTGATCATAGCGGCTGCGCGGTACGTGAGCGTGGAATCCATGGTGCGCCTGACCGGCAAGGAGAAGTCCGACAAGGCCGCCCTTTTCTACATGCTTCCCCGGGGACTGGCATCGGCGGTTCTCGCTTCTTTTCCCGTGTCGGCCGGCCTCAAGGGCTCCAG
>CAYXFF010000108.1:1502-5882 GCA_964464185.1 uncultured Syntrophaceae bacterium
AGGATATGACGATGAGCAGAAAAATGGTTGTTATAGGCGGCGGCGCGGGGGGTCCCTCGGCAGCCGCCGAAGCCAGGAGACGGGACAAGTCTCTCGATGTCACAATGATCGAACGGGGCGACTTCGTTTCCTATGCCGCCTGACCGATGCCTTATTACATCGGTGATGTAATCAAGGATTATAAGCGGATGGTCATCCGGACACCGGAAGAATTCAAGAAGACGGGTATTGACGTCAAGATCAGGACACGGGTTGACGGGGTCGATCCCGTGAAGGGCCAGGTCTTCCTATCCGACGGTTCCAGCCTCCCTTACGACATATTGGTTATGGCCACGGGAGCCGACGCCATCCGCCTCGAGGTACCGGGCTCCGATCTGGAAGGGGTCTTTGTCCTCCGCAACCTGACGGATGCCATCCGCCTGAAATCATACATCAGCGAAAAGGACTGCCGGAAGGCCGTTTTGATCGGAGGCGGATATATTGCCATGGAGATGTGCGAGGCCCTGAGAAACCTGGGACTTGAAACGACGGTGATGGTTCGGCGGACCCGCCCGGTCATGCGGTGGGACGCCGAATTCGCCAAAATGATCCTGGATGAGCTGGATAAGCACGGCGTCCAGTTCCTGCCGGAAACGAGGCCCGTGGCCGTTGAAAAGGGGAAAGGTTCCCGGCTCCGGCTGGTCACGGACAAAGGCGAACTGGACACCGACCTGATCCTCATGGGGGTCGGCGCCAGGCAGAATACGGCACTGGCCGAATCCATCGGTCTGGCCCTGGGGGAGAGCGGCGCCATCAAGGTGGATGCCCGTCAGAGAACCTCCCTCGAGGGGCATTATGCCGTCGGGGACTGCTGCGAGGCCTTTCACAGGATCTCCGGCCGCTGGGTTTACATGCCGCTGGGCGACATCGCCAACAAGCAGGGGCGGATCGCCGGCCAGAATATCGGGGGTCATCCGTCGGAATTTCCGGGTATTGTGGGCGCCCAGTGCTTCAAGGTATTCAACCTCGAAGTCGGGGCAACAGGTCTCACGGAAGAAGAAGCGGTGAAATGCGGTTTCCAGCCCATAAGCTCCATGATCTGGGGTCTTCCCGTGGGCCGTCCCATGTCCATGGGTGAAAAGCTCGGCGTGAAACTCATCGCCGACAAGGCCACCGGGAAGCTGCTGGGCGGGCAATGCATCGGTGAGAAAGGGGCCGTGCAGCGGATCAACAGCCTGTCCGTTGCGCTCTTTGCCGGCATGACCCTCGACGATGTGAGCTATCTGGATCTGGCCTACGCGCCGCCCTTCGGAGGCGCCTGGGACGCCATCCATGTTGCGGCACAGAACCTCAGGGCCAAGATCTGATTTCAGATTTTTTTGAGACCGAATCAGAAAAATCGCTGAAGGCGTTGAGGATAAAGTGGAGCGCACAAGCAAGATAACAGGAAAAATTCTTCTATTCCTGATCTTATCGTGCTTGGTTCTGCCGGGAACCGCCCATGGCGGCCAGCCGGTGAGAATCATATCCCTTGCACCCAATATCACCGAGATTCTCTATGATCTCGGTCTGGAGCAGCGGGTCGTCGCCGTGACGAGCTACTGCAATTACCCCCCTCGGGTGCAGGAAAAGCCGAAGGTGGGCGGCTTCTCGAATCCGTCCCTCGAATCCATTGTCGCCATGAGGCCGGACCTGGTGATCATGACGGACGATGGAAATCCAAAAGAAATAAGTGAAAGGCTGAAAAAACTGGGCATCCCTTTTTACGTGTTCCGGGCGGCGCGGCTCAGCCAATTGCCGGGAGAGCTGCGAAAACTGGGAACGTTTCTCGGCGTGAGAGACGGTGCCGCCCGGTCCGCGAAGCGAATAGAAAAGACACTTGGCCGCTATAAGGACTGGGCCCGGACGTCGTCCAGCCGCGATGTCCGGAAAGTTCTTTTTATCGTCCAGCCGGACCCGCTGATTGTGGCCGGGCCTGGTACGGCGATTGATGATTCCCTGAAACTCCTGGGTGTGCGGAATATCGCGTCGGATGCCGGGGTCAGGTACCCGAAATATTCCTTTGAGGAGGTCGTTCATCGTTCGCCCGATATCATCTTCATAGGGCAGGGCCACCGGGCGGATGAAAACGTGAGGGGCCTCTTGAAAAGATGGGATGTGCTGGAGGCCGTGAAGAGGGGACAGGTCTACTATGTCAGCGATTCTCTTTTCAGGCTGGGGCCGAGGATTGCCGACGGGATAAAGGAAATGGCGGGTCCCCTCGGCAGGAAATGACCCTTATTCTTTTCTTGACAAGGATGACGGCTTCTATTATGTAGAAAAAAAGTTTCTTAATGTGCAGATGGGCGAGTGGAAGAGGGGTTGAAATCCCCCGCTGCCCCGCAGCCGTGATGGGAACGAAAGCCCGAAGTGCCACTGTCGTGAGTCGTTCATGATGGGAAGGCGGGTGAGTAGGTGGCCCAGAGCCGGAAGACCTGTCCATCTGAATTTCCTCGAGGGCGGAAGACCGTGCTGCCGTATTTCTTATTGCCTTTTCTTTTTTTACCTTTTCTCGCCGTATTCTCATCCAATAGAGAAATGACGCAGAGACCGGTCACGCTTCCCAGGGTTCTGCGGATCAGCCTTTCTCTCCTTCTTGTTTTGCTTGCTGTCTCCGTCATATCCATTCTGGTCGGTTCGACAAAGATCGGCACGCTTTCAGCCATTAAAGAACTTCTGTATGGATGGCAGGATGGCTATGTCGGCCTGGCGCCGGAAGAAAAAACGATCATCTTTTCCATTCGTCTTCCCCGGGTGATTTTTGCCGGCATCGTCGGCGCTTCCCTTTCTCTGGCCGGGGTCGCCTTTCAGGGGCTCCTCCGCAATCCCCTCGCAGACCCTTACATCCTGGGCATTTCCGGCGGAGCCGCAGTGGGCGCCGTCATCGGGATCATCGCGGGCGCCGGGGCCATCCCCTTTGGAATATCCGGCCTTGCTTTTGCGGGCGCCCTGCTGACGATCGTCCTGGTCTTCGGCGTGGCGAGAACAAAGGGAGAAATGCCGTCCAATACCCTTCTTCTGGCCGGCGTGATCGTCAATGCTTTTTTTACGGCGGTCATCATGTTTCTGATCTCCACGAGCAGCCAGACGCAGCTTCGAAGCGTCATGTTCTGGCTCATGGGCGATCTGAGCCTCGCGGAAGGGAAAGAGATCCTGTTGACGGGTCTTTTTCTCGTCACCGGATTTATCATCTGTTTCCGCTACGCGAAAGGCCTGAATCTCATTGTCACGGGAGAGGAGACGGCCCTGCAGTTGGGCGTGGACGTGGAAAGGACAAGGAAAATTCTCCTTCTTGCCGCTTCTCTCGTGACGGCGGTTGCCGTGTCGGTCAGCGGCACCATCGGCTTTGTCGGCCTGATCATCCCCCACATGATGAGAATGCTTTTGGGTTCCGATCATCGGCTGCTCCTGCCGGCCTCCATGCTTTTCGGGGGCGCTTTTCTGGTTGCGGCCGATACCGTCGCGAGAACGGTCGCGGCTCCGTCTGAACTGCCGGTCGGGGTGATCACCGCGCTGTGCGGGGCGCCTTATTTTATCTATCTCCTGAGGAGGAAAACACTCTGACCCATGTCCATTCTCAGACTGGAGAAGATCGGATTCAAATACGCGGAGGACTGGACCCTGAAGGATATTTCCTTTGACGTCCTGACGGGGGAGTTCATGGGCGTTCTCGGTCCCAACGGTTCCGGCAAGACGACCCTGCTCAAGCTGATCGATGGAATTCTCAGGCCCCGGGAGGGAGGTTTGTGGATCGACGGCCTGGCCGTCGCGGAGATGAAGAGAGAGGCCCTGGCTAGGCTCGTCGCGGTCGTGCCCCAGGATTCGCAGATGGTCTTCCCTTTCACGGTTCAGGAAATAGTCCTGATGGGCAGGATGCCTCATCTGGGTCAATGGCGGTTTGAAGGGGAGAGGGACTTTCAGATTGCCCGCGAGGCCATGGAGATGACGGACACGTGGTCCCTGGCCGCTCGGAAAATGAACGCCCTGAGCGGCGGTGAGAGACAGCGCGTCTTGATCGCCAGGGCGCTGGCGCAGCAGTCGCGGATTCTTCTTCTGGATGAGCCCACGGCCTTTCTGGATATCCGACATCAGATAGATTTTTTTGATCTGATACGAAGGCTGAACCGGGAGCAGGCATTGACGGTGATCGCGGTAACGCACGACATCAACCTGGCGTCGCTCTACTGCGATAGGATCATCCTCTTGAACGAGGGCCGCATTCACTGCATGGGAGAACCAGAAAAAGTCATCACTGCGTCCCATATCCAGGGTGTTTATAAAACGCCTGTCTCGGTGGATCGGAATCCGGTGACGGGACTTCCGATGGTGACGCCGCTGAGTTCAACGGCGATGAATTTGTAA
>CAYXFF010000109.1:0-5813 GCA_964464185.1 uncultured Syntrophaceae bacterium
CCCCGCGATATCTCTTCAGAGATGGCGCAGACCGTGGGACCGGAACGGATTCCCAGTCCGCCGTAATCGGAAGAAAAACCCCGCTTCTGGAGGCCGAGCTTGACCAGTCCGTTATAGACCTTATCAAAGACCGCGTAATCCTCATCGAGCTGCATGCGCACCGGCATGACCTCTTTTTCCACGTAATTCCTGACGGTCGTTAAAAAGGCCAGCTCTTCCTCGGATGTGATAAAATCTCCGTACCGTTTCATGAAATTTCCTCCTTCATAGTCATGGGACTGTCACCCTTCGACAAGCTCAGGGTGACATATTTGTATCTCAGAATATCTGGGTGAGTTGTCATAGTGAGCCCGTCGAACTATGAATCACCCTCCTTCCCGGTCAAGTGGTTCCTCATCCCTTGCAGAGGTTCAAAATATCAGCAATTGTGTCTTTCGTATACGCCTTCATTCCCCATACCGCGGCTGTCGCGGAGGCGTTTTCCGCAATTCTTCCGATGTCTCCTTCCGGTATACCGGCCTCCTTCAGCGATGTGGGGCTTCCGATAGCGGAAAACCATCGTTTTAAACGATCAATCCCTTCAACGGCCGCCTTCAGGTCATCGGCTTCTTCGATGCCGAAAACTTCCCTTCCCAGCCGGGCGAATTTCGCGGGGCTTTTGTTCACGGCATAGCTCATCCAGCCGGGGAGCGTGATGCTGAGCCCGGCGCCGTGCGCGACATCATAAAGGGCGCTGAGCGAGTGTTCGATCATGTGGGCGGGGTAACTGACAAATCCCATCCCTGCCGTCGTCAATCCGTTGAAGGCCAGAATCGCCGACCACATGATATTTGCCCTGGCATTGTAATGCCGCGGATCCTTGAGGACGGCCTCCGTGCTTTCCATGACTGTCTTCATCAGTCCCTCCACCATCCGGTCCTGAAGCGGGCTTTCCGGCTCCCGGTTGTTGAAGTACCCCTCCAGCATGTGCGTGATGATGTCCACGGCGCTGAAGGCGCTGTAGGCCGGGGAAAGGGAATACAACACGGTGGGATCGAGGATCGACGTCCGGGGCTGAATGAAGGGTGAGTTGATGGCGAATTTCTGCGCCCCTTCCTCCCGGGTCATCACCGCCCCGGGATTCATCTCCGAAGCGCTGGCGGAGACGGTCACCACCGTCACGACGGGAAGGGCGCCTTTTATTTTTTTCTTGAAGGTGAAAAAATCCCACACATCGTCGCCGGGGTCCGCCTTGACGCCCGCCGCGATGGTTTTCGCCGTGTCCATCACGCTGCCCCCTCCCACGGCAAGCACCGCATCAACATTTTCACTGCGAGCCAGTTCTATTCCCTTCAGCGCGTGGGAAAGAACGGGATTCGACCGGACACCGGGAAACTCCACCACGGAGAGGTTCGCTTCCTTGAGAGACGCGAGTACCTGGTCGTAAATCCCGTTTTTCTTGATGCTTCCCTGGCCATAGACGAGCAGCACTTTCGTACCGAATCGTTTGACCTCGCCTCCTGTCCGGGCAATCATCCCCTGTCCGAAAATGATCCGGGTCGGATTGTCGAATGTGAAATTCTGCATGGCGTCCCTCCTTATGATGGAATATTTATTGAAACCTGAAATCGTTTACACGAATATTTCCTAAAGAAAAGTTTTATCATGCCGGACTCGGAGACTGTGTCGCAATTACCATTTTTGTCATTCCGTGCAAGCGAAGCGCGACACGGAATCCAGTATTTTCAGTAAGTTCTGGATGCCGGCTTTCGCCGGCATGACGGTGTTGATAGCACATTCTGCTATTATGACACAGTCTCTTCGCGGGGATGATAACAGGTCCCCTCAGAGCTCGCGGAAAATGGCTGCGCCGAGCTTCTCTTTTTTCGTGGAAAAGATCATGGCGCTCTCCCGCCGGGCCTCCTCCGCCTCCTCAAGAAAGTAGCCGAGAAGCCTCCGTTCCCCGTCGTTGAGAATTCCCGCCCGGCGGTCCGCCGTCATCTTCGCCAGGACAGCGAGGATGCCGAAGAGATAAAGGCTCAGGGTGGTCACGCGCCTGAGGAAATATTCCCGTTCTCCGACTTTTTCCCCGTAGAACAGAAGCCCCAGAAGCAGCATCCTCTTGACCCTTCTCGCGTTGGACTTGGCCAGCCTCACGGCCTCCTTCGAGATCTTGTCGCTGTCTTCCACGGACCAGGGCATCTTCGCGAAGCTCGAGAAGAGGGCCCTTGCAATGAAGGTCCAGCGGCTCAATCCATGGTGCGCGCGCAGCCGCTTCCCCAGCCGGCCGAGAAGGTAAAGCGCGGGGTAGATGGAGTGAATCTCCGTCGTCCCCTCAAAGATCGTGACCACCCGGAAATCACGCATCCGCTTCTCATAGGGCTGGATGGAGAGGTAGCCGGAACCGCCCGCCAGCTGGAGCGCGTCATAGAGGACATCCCAGGCACGCGTTGAGCCGAAAAGCTTGCAGTGGGATGTCTCGATGACCGGATCCTCCTGCTCGCCGGACTCCAGAAGGCCGGCGGTGAAATAGTTCATCGCCGCCGTCACGAATCCATGGACCCGGGCGTTGATCATCTTCTCCTGGATCAGCTGGAAATTCTGGATGGGGACGCCGAACTGGACCCTGGACCGGGCGCGATGCTGCATGTCCTTCAGCGATTGCTCCATGAGCCCCGTGGAAGCGGCGCCCAGCGCGAGCCGTCCGTAATTGAGAACGGCCATGGCAATCTTGAATCCCTCTCCGGGTTTTCCGATCCTGTTTTCGACGGGAACGCGGACATTCTGAAACCGGATGGAGGCCGTGGAGCTGGCCTTGAGGCCCATCTTGGGCATGTCCTTCCCTATTTTCACACCCTCCCATTCGGTTTCCACGATGAAGGCGCCCATGTACCCGGGCTGCTTCGGATCCATTTGGGCGAAGACGGTGAGGCCGCGGGCGTAGTTGGCGTTGGTGATGTACGTCTTCATACCGTTGAGGACATAGTGCGTGCCGTCTTCCGAAAGCTCCGCCGTCGTTTCGATGTGCCTGGCGTCGGAACCCGTCTCGGGTTCCGTGAGGGCGTAGGAAAAAATCATTTCGCCGGAGGCGGCGGGCGGCAGATACCGCTGCTTCTGCTCCTCCGTTCCGAAAAGCTCGATCCCCTTGATGCCGATGAAGAGATGCGCGAGAAAGACGAGGGCGCAGGACATATCCGCAGCGGCGATCTCCTCAACGAACCGGATGTATTCGAGAAGGGTGACGCCCAGGCCGCCGTAGGTTCTGGAAACGGAGATCCCGAAAAAACCCGCCTTCCCCATCTCCCGGAGCATCTCCTCGGGGATCCGGCCTTCCTCTTCAATTTTCTGGACAGGATAATTTTTGAGAAGGTTCCGGTATGCCTGCATGAGGGTCTGCAGGGTTTCGGACTCCGAGGGCATCCGGAAGGAATGAAAGGCGGTCTGATCGAGGACGCCTTCGTATATCTTTTCCATGAAACTGCCCGCAGCCATCATCTCTCTCCCCTCTCTTCCTCCTCAATCCGTTCCATCTCCTCCTGGAGGTTCGTCCATTCTCCGTAAAGTGCTTCGAGGCGCGCCCTGATTTCACCGTATTCCCTGTTCAGGGACCGGGCTGTCTTTTCGTTTTCATAGGTTTTCCCGTCGGCAAGGGCCTCCTCAATTTCTCCTGTCCTCAGCTCGCGGAGAGCGATCTGTTCCTCCAGTTTCTCCACAGATTCTCTCAGGGGCCTCAGCTTCCGGTAAAGCCTCTGCCTTTTCTCGGCGTCTTCGCGTCGCCTCTCTCTATCCAGTTGAAGCGGAGATTTCCGGCGAAGAACTTCTCCCGATGGACCCCGCGGAACATCTACCTCTTTGTCCTTATACCACTTTTCAAGATATTCCTCCACCGTACCCAGGGTGACACGCAGATGCCCCTCGTCAAAATCCAGGACCTTGTCGATCAGGGGTTCGAGAAAATCCCTGTCGTGGGATACGATCATGAAGGCTCCCTCAAAACGCATGAGGGCCTCCTGGAGCACGTCCTTGGACGACATGTCCAGGTGATTCGTGGGCTCGTCGAAGAGGAGCAGGTTCGCGGGAACGAGAAGCATCCTGGCCAGGGCCAGGCGGCTCTTCTCACCTCCCGAGAGAACGGAAACTCTTTTGTATGCGTCATCCCCGATAAAGAGGAAATGCCCCAGGAGCGTCCGCAGGTTCATGCGGTGATCGCCCGTCGCGACACTTTCCAGGGTTTCGAGAACCGTCTTTTCCGGATCCAGCGTATCGGCTTGGTTCTGGGCATAATAGGACGGGGCCGCGTTGTGCCCCGTCTTTCTCGCGCCTTCCTGGAAGGGTTCCAGACCCGCGATGATCCGCGCCAGGGTGGATTTCCCCGAACCGTTCGGACCCATGAGCGCGATGCGGTCACCCCGTTCAATCCTGAGAGAGAGGCCGCGGAAGACCGGGCTGCCGTTGTAGGCCTTGGAAACATGATCCAGTTCCAGGAGAACCTTCCCGGCCCGGCCGGGCTGGGGAAATTCGAAGACGATGTCTTTTTCCTCGTCTTCGAGTTCGACCTTTTCCAGCTTTTCCATCATTCTCAGCCGGCTCTGGACCTGACGGGCCTTCGTAGCCTTGTACCGGAACCGCTCCACGAACCGCAGGGTCTCCCTGATCTTTTTCTGCTGATTTTCACGGGCGGAACGCCGGGCCAGAAGGCGGCCGGCTTTTTCCTCCAGATAAAAGGAATAATTGCCCCGGTATTCCGTGACGGTCCCGAGAGAAATTTCGATCGTCCGTCCGGCCAGGTTGTCGAGAAACCGCCGGTCATGGGAAACGAGAATCACGGACCCCTCGTAGGATTGCAGATAGGATTCGAGCCACCGGAGGGAATGGATGTCGAGGTGGTTCGTCGGCTCATCGAGGAGAAGAATCGTGGGCTCTCTTAAAAGGAGCTTGGCCAGTTCGATTCTCATCTGCCAGCCGCCGCTGAACTCCTCAGTCCGCCGCCGGAAATCCCTTTCGCTGAAACCTAGACCGGAAAGGATCTGCCGGATCTTCACCTCAACCGTATACCCTTCCGCGTCTTCGAGGTGGTGATGCATCTTGCCGAGCTCTTCAGCGAGAGATTTCACCTCATCGGAGTCTCCGTTTCCAAGGGCGGAATGTTTCTCAATCTCACGGCTGATCTCTTCGATGCGCCGGTTCACCAGGAGAATGTCCTCCATCGCTGCAGCGGCCTCATCAAGAAGAAGCCTGCCTGAGTGGCGGATGCCGTCCTGCGGAAGATAGCCGACGGTGTTGAAGCTGGATGTCGTTATTTTCCCCGAATCCGGCTCGACCCGGCCCGTGATGATTTTCAGCAACGTGGTCTTTCCGGACCCGTTCGAACCCACCAGGGCGATCCTCTCCCGGTCGCTGATGGTCAGGAAAACATCCTTGAAGAGAACCCGGGAGCCGTACTGCTTCGATATGTTGTGAAGTGAAATCAATGTCTCACCGAGTGATGCCGAAGGTCTGGAAATTCCATCCGCTTATTATCAGAAGAAAACAGCGGGAACAGACATGAGGAGCATGAGCGCGATCAGCGTTATGAGAATCGCTTGAACGACCCCCCGGACAGACACCTTAAACATGACCAGCCCGCCAAGAAGAATCGCCGTAACGAAAATGCCGATCCGGATATAGAAAGGGCGTCCACCCAGCCAGGCGGACCATTTCGCGTAGGTCATGGCCAGGAAAAACACGGCGAGTGTCATCAACGCGTAGATGAGGATCCACTTGAGCCATTCGCTAAGGGTCTCAGGGTAATAACCCGGAACACGCAGGATCCCCCGCCAGTCGCAATTCTGACA
>CAYXFF010000110.1:0-2281 GCA_964464185.1 uncultured Syntrophaceae bacterium
TTATCTTGTCAAAATATTCGGGGTCTGGAACCTGCTTGATGCATACAATAATATCAACTGGCATTCTGTTTTCTCCTGGGCGTCAGAACTACAAAATTAACGTCATTTTGTCAACACAATAGGCGAAAGCTGAATAAAGAACAAAATAAAATAAGCAATTTTAGTAAAGAGGTCTCGTACTATCGTTTGACTAAACGAACGGAATGAATCGTCTCCAAGAAGGGAGGGAGAAGCCGGGATGGCGCTGCCCGGCTTCTCGACGTGAACAACGATGTACAGCCACGCCAATTCGCAAAGATGTTATGATCCCTCAGCTCGATCACGGCCGTGGTATACTGGACAAGACGTCCTCCCATCAGCCAGGCGAAAAGAAGGGGAAAATCATCGACGGCCACCTTTCAAAGAAAGGCAGCGCCAAAACCGAAACAGGCGACGGCTAACGCCGCTAACCCTGCGGAAGCGGGTGACGCGAAACTATGCTCATGTGCCATAAGAACCTCCTTCGATAAATAGAACTGAAAATTATGTAACGATTGAAACAATATAGCGGCTTGACTGCGTACTTTAGAATTCTGTCCATCCCCACTTTCATCGGTGAGAGAAATCATTGACCCGTATCATTGCGGATCAAAATCCGTTTGTGTTGCAAGGATTCTAATGGGAGTCGGCCGAAAAGGCAATATTGGAAGAGTGCTTCAAATGTATGGGCGCTTAAACAACAATACGGGAAAATACTGATGATATCGCTATGTTGATTTTTTAGAGAGCCTTGAAATTGGACGGCGCCTGTCAAAAGCCGGATTTCCCGGAAGATCTTCCGGGGAAAGTTAATTTATGCAATGATATCATAAGCATGAAAGTCGGAAGGGCTTGATCGATCGGGGCTTTATTATAATGTTATGTTGATGTATTATCAATAATATGCCAATACTATTTCACTATTGATTAGTCCGTTGAATGAACTTACAAATTGAGAGCCCTGATATTTATCTGTCGGATTCTTCTCGTCCTTTTAGAGAATGGGAGGATGCCGTTTATGGATGCGATGTCAGGATAAGAAATATTTGATTCGTCATGGCGAAGGGAGCATCAAAAACCATGAAAAGAAAGAAAAAGGCTCCAGAATCCCCGGAGACCCTCAATCAGGATATCATTTTTTCAGCGAGGTTTGAGGAAAGAGACCCCCTTTACAGATCCATATGGGAAAATTCTGTCGTAGGCCTTTATATTGTTCAGGACGGCAAATTCAAGTCCGTGAATCAAAACGCTGCGAATTTCGCTGGTTACGCAGCGGAAGACCTGATCGGGAAGAAATCCGATAGCATTGTCCGTCCTGAAGACAGGATGACGGTCAGGCGATACGCCAAGGAAATGCTCCAGGGCGTGAGAACCGCGCCTTATTCGTTCAGAATTATCGCAAAGAACTGCGGAATTCGCTGGGTCATGGAGACGGTCACAACGATCTCATACGAAGGCAGACCGGCCATTCTCGGGAATTCCATGGACGTCACGGAACGCGTGCTAGCCGAACAATCTCTTCGGGAATCGGAGCGCCGGATGGCGGACATCATCGATTTTCTGCCGGACCCGACCTTCGTGATTGATCTTGATGAAAAGGTCATCGCCTGGAACCGGGCCATGGAAGAAATGACGGGGGTCAGGGGGAAAGACATGCTGGGCAGAGGCGATTATGAATATGCTATTCCCTTTTACGGCATAAGGAGACCCATGTTGATCAACCGGTTTCTCAGGCCTGACCTTCAGATTGAGAGCAGCTATCGGATCCAGAAGAAAGAAAAAGATCTTCTCATAGCCGAGATGGAGATCTCGATTCAGAAGAAGAGGAAGGCTTCTCTCTGGGTGAAAGCGAGCCCCCTGTATGACAGCAAGGGACAGGTTGTCGGCGCCATCGAGACCATCCGTGACATAACGGATCGGAAACTGACGGAGGAATCCCTGCGGGAGCAGGAGCGTCGCCTGGCGGACATCATCGATTTTCTGCCGGACCCGACCTATGCGATCGATATCGAAGGGCGGCTTATCGCCTGGAACCGGGCCATGGAAGAGATGACGGGTGTCAAAGCCAAGGACATTTTGGGGAAGGGGAATTACGAGCACGCCGTTCATTTTTACGGTGACAGAAGGCCTATGCTGCTGGATCTGGTCCTGGACCCAGGCAGCATCCGGGAGGAAGATTATTCTCTCTTCAAGAAACAGGGGGAACTCCTCATCGCGGAGCGGTATATCCCGCATATCAAGTCCTATCTCTGGGGGAAGGCGG
>CAYXFF010000110.1:2381-5810 GCA_964464185.1 uncultured Syntrophaceae bacterium
GAAACGACAGGCAGCACCATGCTGATGGTTGAGGAGGACATGACGGTCACCCTTGCCAATACGGAGTTTGAAAAGAAATACGGTTACAGCAAGGAAGAACTCGAAAACAAAATGCGCTGGTATGAATTTATCGTCAAGGAAGACATCAAAAGACTGAAGAAGTATCACACGTCAAGGCGGGTTGACCCTGCTTCGGTCCCGCGTCAATACGAGGCCCGGATCGTCACGAAGAATAAACAAATCAGGGATGTCCTCATCAACGCGGAACTCATCCCGGGAACAACGCGAAGCATTGTTTCTCTGCTTGACATTACAGATCTGAAGCAGGCTGAAAAGGTGGTGCTCAAAAGGGAACAGGAACTGAAGATCAAGACGGAGGAGCTCGAAGAGCTCAACGCCGCCCTGAGGGTGCTGCTGAAGCGCAGGGAAGAGGACAAGCAGGAACTGGAAGACAAGGTGCTGTCCAACATCAAGCAGCTGGTCCTTCCCTATGTCAAGAAATTGAAGAAGAGCAAGTCGGACAGCAAGGTGATCACCGATCTGAACATCATCGAATCCAACTTGATGGGCATTGTTTCTCCCTTTGCCCAGAAACTGTCCGCCAAGCATTTGAATCTAACGCCCAAGGAGATTCAGGTTGCCAATCTCATCAAGGAGGGAAAAACAACGAAGGAAATTGCGGACTACATGGACATTTCGAAAAGCGCCATCGATACCCACCGGTACCACATCCGCAGGAAACTGGGTATCATCAACGAAAAAGTCAACCTTCAATCGTACCTGTCCACCCTTCTGTAGTATTGACATCCTCCCCATACTGAATCCCCATTCTTCCAATATTGATTAATCCCGCCTTTGCCTTTACACACATACCCATCTCTTTCATGGATACCGCGTAACGCGGAGGCAATGAAATGGGAGGCAAGACCGTTCATTCAAAAACACAGGAGCATGAAAGCAGCTCGTCATTGAGCATTCAGGGCGGGTTTCAAAAAACGATTACATTAAAGGAGGAGTATCATGACCACACCCATTCAACAGAAAATTCGCGACAAGAAGAGAACGGCCAAGCAGATCGTCGACATGGTCAAATCAGGGGACTGGATCCAGCCGGGCACCCCCGGAGGAGACGCCACCGAGTGCATGGTTGAGATCGCCGGCCGTCTGGGGCCCAGCCTCAAGGACATCGAGTTCTGGCTGTACGGCAACATCTATCCCCACCCCTATTTTCAGAAAGCGGACCCCAAGCAGCAATACCACTGCATGAACGATTACTTCTTTTTCCCCTGGAACCGATCGGCCCGCGAAAAGAGCGGCGTGAGCAGCTGGGCGCAATGGGGATGGGCCATGGGACAGTACTTTCATCATTATCGTTTCGTCAATGCCGTAAAAGAAAAAAGGGGGATCGACTGGTGGTGGAACGCAGCGACGGCCCCGGATGAACATGGATTCTTCAACTGGTCGTACGGCGTCAGCAACGCCAATATTTACAGCCAGACGGCCAAGAAAATCGTCGTTGAGGTCCGGTCTGACTTTCCATGGGCCGAGGCGGGGCGGTTCACGACCATCAACATCGACGACATCGATTACTGGGTGGAAGTGGACGTCGAGAAAAACAAGTGGCCGCAGATGAATGAAAAGGCCATCAAACCCGCTTCGGAAGAGGCCCAAATTGCCCAACATATCCTGACCATCATGAGGGACCGGGATATCGTTCAGCTTGGAATCGGCACGCTTCCTTCCGCGGTGGCCACGGCACTTGCCAGTGCGGGTCTGAAAGATCTCGGCATCCACACCGAGATGTTAAACTACGGCCTCATCAATCTTCTAGAGTCGGGGCAGGTCACGAACCGCTATAAAACGCTGCCCTTCGACCGGGGCAAGAGTGTCTGGACGCTGGCGTTCCCCTTCGACACCAAGTGGTATTACGAAACCGTCCATCGGAATCCGAACCTGGCCGCTTACGATATCGGCTATACCAACAACCTCCACAACCTGACACGGCTGGATAATTTGATCGCCATCAACAACGCAGTGTCTGTCGATCTCCTGGGTCAGGTCTGCTGCGGCTTCTACGACAAGCGGCCCATTTCGAGCACGGGAGGATTTCTCCAGTTCATCGGATTCTGCTCGCAAGCCAGAGGGGGACGAGGCGTCGTTTCACTGACATCGCGGAGCAAGCACGGCACGTCGAGAATCGTACCCTTCTTCCCGGCGGGAACCGGCGTGGACCTCCCGGCGCAGCTGACGTCGCATGTCTGCACGGAGTACGGCATCGTGAACCTGAGAGGACTCAACGGATATGAGCGGACGGAGGCCATCATCTCGATCGCCCATCCTGATGACCGGGCGGCGCTTGAAAAGGAAGCGAGGGAGCACGGGCTTCTTGCGCCGGAGTTCCCCACGAAGATGCTCCCGAAAGAAGGCGGAGCCAGGCGGTATCCTTCCTATGATGAGAGGCGCGGATACAAGAGCCCGTTCAACAGCGATATTTGGGGGTTTGATTGGGATCCCTACCAGAGTGGTAAGTAGTCGGGATCGCTTTAAAAGCACGGATTGTCCGGGCTTGTGCCCTCTCACGGAAAGGCCGAAGAGCTGCGGTCAGGGCGGATAGAGTAATTTAGCGCCCGGCCGCGGGTTTTCGGAATGCGAAAGGAGAAAGTTCCATGAAACTGGAGAATGTCATTTTAAACAAAAACGACGGCGTGGCCATTGTCAAGCTCAACCGGCCGAAGGAATTCAACGCCCTCAACTTTGAACTTTTAAACGATCTGGCAAAGGCTCTGGAATTCTGCGCGGACGACAAGGAAACGAAGGCCGTGATCGTAACCGGAGAGGGCAAGGCCTTTTGTGCGGGAGGAGATGTGTCTCTGTTCAGGAGTGAAGATGCCGGAGATACGCTCCGGCAGCTCATCAAATACATGAATACGGTCATTATCACGATTCGCAGAATGCAGAAACCCGTCATTGCCATGATCAACGGAATGACGGCAGGTGGAGGTATGAGCCTTGCCGCAGCATGCGACCTGAGAATCTGCGGTTCGTCGGCGAGATTCAAGACGGCCTACACGGGATCGGGGCTGGTCCCGGATGGCGGATGGGCTCTTCTGATGCCCCTCCTCGTGGGTTTTGGAAAGGCCTCGGAAATGGCTTATATAGATCCTCTCATCAGTGCAAAGGAAGCGAAGGATTTCGGTCTCGTCACGATGGTCGTGGAAGACGCCGAGCTCGAGAAAATCACAATGGATATTGCTCGGAAGATAGCTCAAGGCCCTTCCGTCGCCTATGCCCTCCTTAAAACAAACCTTAACAACGCCTTTTTCTCTCTCCTGGAAAGGCAGCTCGAGTTGGAAAAAGAGGCCATGACGATCGCTGGCCGCACGGCGGACGTCAAAGAAGGCATGGCGGCCTTCGCTGAAAAACGAAAAC
>CAYXFF010000111.1:0-3137 GCA_964464185.1 uncultured Syntrophaceae bacterium
TTATATGGTGATCCCACCGGGATTTGAACCCAGGTTCTCGGCGTGAGAGGCCGATGTCCTAACCGCTAGACGATGGGACCAATGGCTGGGGGACAAGGATTCGAACCTCGGTAGCAAGATCCAGAATCTTGAGTCCTACCACTAGACGATCCCCCAATGGTAGTCGGAGGCGGGAATTTAGACAATATGGCGTAAAAAGTCAAGGCGAATCTCCTTATCCGTCGGCCTTGCTGAATTCAAGGGCGCTCTTGATGCGCGCCATGACCTTGTCCTTTCCCAGGGTGATCATGACCTGATCGATCCCGGGGCTCACGGTCTTCCCCGTCAGGGTCACGCGGAGCGGCTGGATAACGTTTTTGAGCTTCATGGTCCGTTTTTCGGCGATGGTCCGCAGCATGTTTTCAACCCCTTCTTTTGTGTAATCGGAAAGGGCGGTCAGTTCTTCGAGAACCGCGGCCAGACATTCTTTTCCTTCTTTGCCGAAAAATTGTTCGGCGAGCTTCGGATCGTAATCCAGATTGTCCCTGAAATAGAAAGCCCCCGATTCCGCCATCTCGATCAGAGTTTTGGAACGCGTTTTGAGATCGCCCACCACGTTTTTTACCAATGCCTTGTCGGTCACCCGGAGATCCATGTCCTTCAAAAACGGGCGGAGCAGATCCGCCAGCCGGTCCGGGTCCCCTTCCTTGATGTAATGCTGATTCAGCCAGAGGAGTTTTTCCGGGTTGAAGACCGCTGCCGACCGGCCCACGCTCTCCAGCGAGAAATAGCGGATGAGCTCGTCGAGCGAGAAGATCTCCTGGTCGCCGTAGGACCATCCAAGTCTTACCAGGTAGTTGACGAGGGCCTCGGGGAGGTAGCCCATTTCCTGGTAGGCCATGACGGAGGTCGCCCCGTGGCGCTTGCTGAGCCTTGCCTTGTCGGAGCCCAGGATCATGGGGACGTGGGCGAATTTCGGGACCTCGTAACCCAGGGCTTCGTAAAGGAGAATCTGGCGGGGGGTGTTGTTCAGATGGTCATCGCCCCGGATAACGTGGGTGATCCCCATTTCCGCGTCGTCGACGACCACGGCGAAATTGTAGGTGGGATATCCGTCGCTCCGCTCGACGATGAGATCGTCGAGTTCTTCGTTATTGAATTGGATGAGACCTTTGATCAGATCATTGACCGTGGTCATCCCGATCTGGGGCGTTCGGAAGCGCACCACCGAACCGGGTTTCCATTCAAGGTTTTTCTCACGGCAGGTCCCGTCGTATTTCGGTTTCCGTCCCTCGGCGAGCGCCTGTTTCCTCTTTTCTTCCAGCACATCGGGTGTGCAGATGCACCGGAAGGCTTTTCCCGTGTCAAGAAGTCTGCGGACGGCCTCCTTGTATCTGTCAGTACGCTCCGCCTGGTAATACGGTCCTTCATCCCAGTTCAGTCCAAGCCATGTCATGGCATCGAAGATCGCCCGCGTGGATTCCTCCGTTGAACGCTCCTGATCCGTGTCCTCTATCCGAAGAATGAACTTTCCGCCGTAATGTCGTGAATATAGCCAGTTGAAGAGGGCTGTTCTCGCCCCGCCGACGTGAAGATATCCCGTCGGGGACGGGGCAAATCTCGTTCTTATTTTATTGTCATTGGACATTTCCACAGGACCTCGATTTTTAATACGTTTTATAAGGTGCCCTGTCATGGATTGTCAAGTCTGTTTTCTTTTTCACTCCCATCAGGAGTGTGTTTTTTTTGCAACACAACGATGCCGCGGCCGGGAAAATATTGAAGAGATGATAGTCCCTGATAATCCCCGCCGCACGGGCAGGGCCGGTTTTCCCGCCTTTCCGGTCTTCAGGTGGTATATAACTTGCTTTCCGGTACGGCATGTCCCGTTCCGGTGCGAATACACGTTCAATACAGGTACTTTCACGCAAGAAATCCGTCCAGTTTCTTGTTATTTTTGGATCGACGAAAAACCAATAATATTACTTGACAGGACATGCTGCTTTTAATTAGATTTACCGCTTACCTCCGTTCCCTGAAAAGGGAGGATCTCATTGAAGAGAGCGGCGGATGTGAGGTAAAGGTCATTGAAAATCAAGGTTGGAAATATCCCGGAGGAGGGATTGGAATTTCACTTTTCCCAGGAGGGGGAAAAATTCCTGCAGCTTCTCCCGGGAAAAGAGAAAAACGATTTTTCCCTTCACGGCCTGAAGGTGACCGGTTCCGTTCAAAAGGTTTGCAATGCGGTCTCTCTTCAGGTGAAGCTTGAAACGGCCATTGGAATGGAATGCGGGCGCTGTCTGGAGCCCGTGACCTGTCCGGTCGAAGCGGAGTTTGTCTATACCCTCGTGCCTGCCGAGGGAAAGATCGGGGAGGAGGATTCTTCACGGTCCGACGAAGATCTGAACTTCGGTTATTACAGCGATGAGGTGATTGAGCTGGACCCTCTTGTCATGGAACAGATCGTCCTTCGCGTTCCAATCAAACCGCTTTGCGATGATCTCTGTAAAGGGCTCTGTCCCCATTGCGGGACCAATCTCAATACAGACAGCTGCGGGTGCAAAAGCGGGATTATCGATCATCGATTTTCAGCTTTGAAGAATTTTAAGGTTACGAAATAAAATCAGATTCATAAAAGGAAGGTTATCCGATGCCAAACCCAGTCAAGAGACATTCGAAATCAAGAAGAAACAAGAGGAGATCTCACGATTTTCTCACACCAACCATTACGTCCCTCTGTCCTCAGTGTAATGAACCCAAACTGCCTCACCAGGCTTGCCCGCACTGCGGCACTTACAAGGGCAGGGAAGTGCGCGCTGTAGAAAAGGCTTCCTGACGCTTTGAGAAAAAAGTCAGGGGGCACAGGTGAATAATTTAGGTATTGTTTTCCCCGGCCAGGGCACGCAGCATGTCGGGATGGGAAGCGATTTGCATCAGGCGTTTCAGGAGGCAAGAAACGTCTACGAAGAGGCCTGTGATGTTCTCGGCTTCGATATCCTGTCCCTTTGTTTTGAGGGACCCCGGGAGGAACTGGACCGGACTGTAAATACCCAGATTGCCGTCCTGACGACGGACATGGCGATTTACAGGATATTTGAAAGGGAAACCGGCCTCCAGCCGATGATCATGGCGGGGCACAGCCTCGGGGAATACAGCGC
>CAYXFF010000111.1:3237-5773 GCA_964464185.1 uncultured Syntrophaceae bacterium
AAGCTCCCCATAAGCGTTCCCTGTCATTGCCCTCTGCTGGATGAGGCGGCCAGGCGGTTTGCCGGGGATCTGGAAGGTGTGGAGTTCGGGAATTTCGAGGTGGACGTCATTCCGAACTGTGATCCCGAAGAGACCTATACGCGGGACTCGGCGAAGGACTTCCTGGTCAGGCAGGTTCATTCTCCCGTGTACTGGCAGGCCTCGATCGAAAGGATGGTCCGCATGGGCATTGACACGATTGTCGAAATCGGACCGAAACGGACGCTCACCAATCTCACGAAGAGAATTGACGCGGGCATACGGGTTGCCAATGTGGAAGACCTGGCGTCATTGAGAAAAACAAGGGAATTGCTGAAGGGCTGGGAGTTGAATTTATGAATCTGGAAGGGAAAGTGGCGCTGGTTACGGGCGGGTCGCGGGGGATAGGCCGCGCCATATCCATGAGGCTGGCGAAAGACGGCGCCCATGTCTTTGTGAATTACGCCCGCAACGAGAAAGCCGCTGAAGAAACGCTCCGAATGATTCTCGAACAGGGCGGCTCCGGCGAGGTTTTTCCTTTTGACGTGTCGAATTACAAAAGTGTTCAGGAGGCCGCCGGCGCTATCGTGAAGAAGAAGGGCCGCCTGGACATTCTGGTGAATAACGCCGGGGTTTCCGTGGACGGTCTCATCGCAATGATGAAGGAAGAGGACTGGGACAGGGTCATTGCGAACAACCTGAAAGGCGTCTTCAACTGCTGCCGGGCCGTGGTCCGCCAGATGATCAGGCAGCACGGGGGGCGAATCGTCAATATCAGTTCCGTCGTGGCGGCCACGGGGAACGCAGGCCAGGTCAATTACAGCGCTTCCAAGGCAGGGGTCGAGGGCCTCACGAAATCGATGGCCCGGGAACTTGGTTCGAGGAATATCTGCATCAATGCGGTGGCTCCGGGATTTATTGAAACGGACATGACGGCGTTCCTTAAAGAGGATGAAAGGGAGAAGGTCAAAAGCCAGATTCCCCTTGAAAGGCTGGGAACCCCGGAAGACGTGGCAGGTGTTGTCCGGTTTCTCGTATCGGAAGAGGCCGGTTATTTGACGGGACAGGTCATTCACGTGAACGGCGGTCTATACATGTAGCTAAAAAAGCGAAAGCACTATTGAAGGAGGATGTCTTAGATGTCATCAATCGAGGAAAAAGTTATTGAGATTATCATGGAGCAACTGGATGTAACGAAGGAAGAGTGCGTTCCCGAAGCCGCCTTCATTGACGATCTGGGAGCCGACTCCCTGGATATCGTAGAACTGGTCATGGCCATGGAAGAGAATTTCGCTATTGAAATCAGCGATGATGAACTCATGAAGATCCGAACGATCCAGGACGTCATTGATTTCATAAAGAAGAAGCGGGGGACGCTGAACTAAGGAAGAAGCCTGAGCTGGAGCCGCCCATTGAAAAGAAGGGTCGTCATAACAGGTCTTGGGACCGTCAATCCCCTCGGCAATTGCGTGAGAGATTCGTGGGAGGGGATCTGTTCCGGAAAATCGGGAATCAGGAGGATTACGAAATTCGATAGCGACGGTTTCTCCACGAAGATTGCCGGTGAAGTGAAGGGTTTTGATTCGCAGGCCTTCGTGAGCGCCAAGGAATCCAGGCGGCTCGATGACTTTCTCATTTACTCGTTGGCCTCCACGGCGATGGCCCTGGAGGACTCGGGCCTCACGATTGACGCGGGTACGGCGGAGCGGACAGGGGTCATCATCGGGTCCGGTATCGGGGGGCTCATGACGATGGAGAAAGCGAAAGAGACCCTTATGCAGCAGGGACCCCGGCGGCTTTCACCCTTCACGATCCCGGCGGTTCTCGCGAACCTCGCTGCCGGGCAGGTTTCGATCCGCTTCGGGGCGAAGGGACCCATCAGCTGCACGGTGACGGCCTGCTCATCGGGTGCCAACGCTATCGGAGATTCCTTCCGGCTGATTGCCGGCGGGCATGCCGACGTCATGATTGCTGGAGGCTCCGAAGCGGCCGTCTGTCCTCTGACCATTGCCGGCTTCAACGCCATGCGGGCGCTCTCAACGAGAAACGACGCGCCTGAAAAGGCAAGCAGGCCCTTTGATAAAGACCGTGATGGTTTCGTGATCGGGGAAGGCTGCGGGATCCTCATCCTGGAAGAACTTTCCTTCGCCCTCAAACGGGGGGCAAGGATTTATGCCGAGATATCGGGACTGGGCGTGACAAGCGATGCCTTTCACATCGCGGCGCCGCCTCCCGGCCACGAAGGGGCGGCCAGGAGCATGCGTCTCGCCCTTCAGGAGGCCGGTCTCGGGACGGGCGATATCGATTACATCAACACACACGGGACCTCGACGTCGCTCAACGATCTCTACGAGGTGCAGGCCATAAAACACGTCTTTGGAGAAAAAGCCCGCTCTCTTGCCGTCAGCTCCACAAAATCCATGACCGGCCATCTCCTGGGGGCTGCGGGGGGCGTGGAGGCCATCATCACGGCGAAGGCGATTGAAGAAGGGGTTCTGCCTCCAACCATCAATCTGGA
>CAYXFF010000112.1:0-1209 GCA_964464185.1 uncultured Syntrophaceae bacterium
TGGGCGTTTTTCAACAGCCTGATGGAGGAGATCATGATCCACAGTCCCGCCGGCATCGTTACCGTTCTCGTGCTGATTGAGGGAACCCTCCTTTTTCTGGCGTCGTACCGTCACACGGAGAAGGTCTTCCGTTACCTTCCCGTCATGTTCTGGATCTATTTCGTTCCCATGCTGGCCAATACCGTTGGCCTGATACCCGAGGATGGCGAGACCGCCGTCTACGGCGTGATCACCCGGTACGGTCTCCCCGGCAGCCTCGTCCTTCTGCTCCTCTCGTCCGATGTCGCGGCAATCGTGAAACTGGGAAAGACGGCCCTGGCGGTCATGCTTGCCGGGAGTCTCGGCATCGTTCTCGGGGGGCCTGTCATTTTCCTCATCTTCAAACCCTGGCTCCCTTCCCCGGATTTCTGGATGGGATTCGGCGCCCTTTCGGGTTCCTGGATCGGGGGCAGCGCCAACATGATCGCCGTGAAGGAGGCCATCGGCACGCCTCAGGAAATTTTCCTGCCCATGGTCGTCGTGGACACCATCTGTCCCTACACGTGGCTGTTTCTGCTCATCGTGCTCGCGAGGTACCAGAGCGCCTTTGATAAATGGAATAAGGCCGACGTCTCGGTCGTTGAGAAACTGACCCGGAAACACCTGGAGGTGGAACAGCAGAAGCTTCCCCTCACGGTCAGGCATGGCGTATTCATGGCCGCGCTGGCCGCTGCGGGAACGTTTCTGTCTCTTGGTCTTGCGGGATTCCTGCCGGAGATTGAAGGGATTCTGACGGTGAAAGCCTGGCCGATCATCATCGCCACGGCCCTGGGGATCGGGCTTTCCTTCACTCCCATGAGGGGACTCGAAAGACGCGGGGCCTCAAAGGTCGGATACGCGCTCCTCTACTTTGTCCTCGCGTCCATCGGCGCGACAACGAATCTCGCGGCCCTGGCCTCCGCCCCGGTCCTGATCGCCGCCGGCTTTCTCTGGATCATGATCCACGCCATTTTCATCCTGGGATCGGCGCGGATTTTCAGGGCTCCCATGTCGCTCGTGGCCGCGGCGAGCCAGGCAAACATCGGCGGTGCCGCCTCCGCGCCCGTCCTCGCGGATATTTACCGGCCCGGCCTTGCCCCCGTGGGACTTCTTCTCGCCGTTCTGGGAAATATCATCGGAACCTACCTGGGCATCGTCTGCAGCGTGCTCTGCCGGATAGCGTCCCAGTGG
>CAYXFF010000112.1:1309-3068 GCA_964464185.1 uncultured Syntrophaceae bacterium
CCATGGAGGTAAATGAAAATGGCAAAATCACTGAAAGGGACGAAGACGGAGAAGAATCTCCTGGCGGCCTTTGCCGGGGAATCTCAGGCGAGGAACCGATACACTTATTTTGCCAGCGCGGCCCGGAAAGAAGGGTATGAGCAGATTGCCAATATCTTCCTGGAAACCGCCGAGAATGAGAAGGAGCACGCCAAGGTGTTCTTCAAACATCTGCAGGGAGGGGAAGTGGAGATAACGGCGGCTTATCCGGCCGGCGTCATCAGCGATACGAAAAGTAATTTGGAAGCTGCGGCGGCCGGGGAGAAGATGGAATGGACGACCCTCTACGCGGACTTTGCCGCCATCGCGAGAAAGGAAGGTTTCACCGAGGTCGCCATTTCTTTCGAGCAGATCTCGAAGGTGGAAAAATTCCATGAGGCTCGATACCGGAAGCTCATCGAAAACATCGCCAAGGGAGAAGTGTTCAAGAAGAAGTCCAAGGTCAAGTGGCACTGCATAAACTGCGGATATGTTTTTGAAGGGACAACCGCTCCCAAGGAGTGTCCGGCCTGCAAGCATCCCCAGGCCTACTACGAGGTTCTGGCTGAGAATGTTTGAGCGGTCATGGGAGGCAGAGTATAATCGCGAAAAAGGGCCCGGAAGGGCCTTTTTTGTCCATCTTTTGAAGGAGATTTTAGCCCTTTGAAATTGAATTACCGCGGTCTTTCTGATATGGCAGAGCAGAGACAAATCCTAAATCCGAATTTCTAACAGGTTGCTGAAAAACCGTTTTTTGTTTGTTGTTGTCATTCCCGTGAAAACGGGAATCCAGTCTTTTCAATAATTTTATGGATCCCCGCCTTCGCGGGGATGACATTCTGGTGGAAATTATGATTTTTTCAGCAACCTGCTAAATTCTAAAAGGTTGTTGAGAGATGATCTCAGAGGAACCGAAAATCCATGTGGGCGTTCTGGACCGCTGCCGGGAAGTGCGGGGGAGGCTGAACGGTCCCTTCCTCGTGAACGGCCGGTTATTTTCAGACAGCGCGTTTCGCACGGAGATCTCCGGCGGTGACTTAATCTTAACGCTTTTATCGAAAAACGAAGTTGTTCGGGGCGGGGAGATTCGCTGCGTTCCCGCGGGGGATGCAACCTTTACCCTTTCCGATGTGACGATAGGCGTCCGTTTCCACTGGGAGCGGAAAGAGGACCAGGTCTTTCAGGGGAGCCTCCTGCTGCTTGCGCGAAAGGATGGAACCGTCACGGCCGTCAATGAGACCGGACTGGAAAGTTACCTGGCAAGCGTGATCTCTTCCGAGATGAACCCCGGCGCGCCGATGGAACTCCTGAAGGCCCACGCCGTCACCTCGCGAAGCTGGCTCGTGTCCATGCTGGAACGCGCACCCGAAGGGAAAAAACCGGCCGGCATGACTTCGGGGATGATCGAAAGGGAAGGGGAACGGCTTCGATGGTACGGCCGTGAGGATCACGATCTCTTTGACGTCTGTGCCGATGACCACTGCCAGCGTTACCAGGGGATCACGAAGATCATCCCGGAGCGCGCGGCCAGGGCCGTCGAAGAGACGCGCGGCGTATTTCTTGTTGACCGGGGTGAAATCTGCGATGCCCGGTATCACAAGGCCTGCGGCGGGCTCACGGAGAATTTCCAGAACGTCTGGGAGAACCGCGCGGTCCCTTACCTCTCATCTGTGCCGGATTCTCCTGTCCGGCATCCGCCCGTTCGTTCCGAAGAGGACGCGGAACGATGGATTCTCTCACA
>CAYXFF010000112.1:3168-4304 GCA_964464185.1 uncultured Syntrophaceae bacterium
CCTTCGCTCTATCTCGCCGAAGGCATTCCCTACGTGATGGTCATGACGGTCTCCGTTGTATTGTACAAGCGGCTCGGCATTTCCAACACCGATATCGCCCTTTACACGAGCTGGCTCTACCTGCCCTGGGTGATCAAGCCTTTCTGGAGTCCCTTTGTGGACATGTTCAGGACGAAGCGGTTCTGGATCGTGGCGATGCAGCTTCTTATCGGAGCCTCTCTCGCCTGTGTGGCCCTCACCATCCCGCTTTCGGGTTTCTTCCGCTTCACCCTGGCGGTTTTCTGGATCATGGCCTTCAGCTCCGCGACGCACGATATCGCGGCGGACGGGTTTTACATGCTCGGTCTGAAGGAGTATCAGCAGGCCGCCTTCATCGGCGTGCGGAGCATGTTCTACCGGATCGCCATGATCGCGGCCCAGGGAGCGCTGGTGGTTCTGGCGGGGTATCTTGAAGGACGCAGCGCGAGCATTGCCTCCGCCTGGTCCGTGACCTTTTTCGTGACGGCCGCTTTTTTCCTCGCCTTCTTCGTTTATCATTTTTTCATCCTTCCTTTTCCTGTCGCCGACCGTCCGGCCCCCCGCGACGAATCGAAAAGCTTTTTTCACAGTTTCCTGAACACCTTCTCACTCTTCTTCCGGAAAAAGGAAATCATCGCAGTCATCGCTTTTCTTCTCTTTTACCGATTTGCCGAGGCCCAGCTCGTGAAGATGGTCGCCCCCTTTCTGCTGGATCCGCGATCGGCCGGCGGCCTCGGCCTGTCCACGGCGGAGGTCGGCGTCGTTTACGGGACGGTGGGCGTGCTCATGCTCGTGTTCGGGGGAATCCTCGGCGGATACGTGATCTCCAGAAAAGGCCTGAGGTTCTGGCTCTGGACCATGGTGTTCGTGATGCACCTGCCCGATCTCGCCTTCGTCTATCTGTCCTGGGCCATGCCCGAGAATCTTTCCATCATCACTTTTGCCGTCGCCCTGGAACAGTTCGGATACGGATTCGGGTTCACAGCCTACTCGCTGTTCATGATCATGGTATCCGAGGGGGAGCACAAGACCGTCCACTATGCCGTCTGCACAGGCTTCATGGCGCTCGGCATGATGATTCCCGGCATGTTCAGCGGCTGGCTCCAGGAGCAGCTCGG
>CAYXFF010000112.1:4404-5772 GCA_964464185.1 uncultured Syntrophaceae bacterium
TGCGACATGCGGGGCCTGATCGGAAATCCCGGTGTGAAGCGCTGCCAGTTCACCGGCCTTTATATCGTTGAAAAACGTTTCCTCGGGCGGATGGAAGCGGGCCGCGTCGAGTCCGTGGTTCCCGTCTGGGTCAGCATGATCAGGGAAAATCCCGGATCCGTGGCGGGCATTGTCATCGACGACGGAGAGTGGCATGATATCGGAAGCGTTGAGGAATATGAGAGAGTAAAAGATAGTTTCAAGTTTCAAGTTTCTGGTTTCTAGTTGTAAAAGACAGGATTAATGTGAAAGGACTGGATTCCGGCTTTCGCCGGAATGACAAGAAAAGAGGAAATCGGCTGTTCTTTACACTTTACTCCTCACGCTTTACGCCTTACGGTTATAACGAAGGCACGAACCCAATGAACGCGATAATGCGACGAACGCAGAAGGCTGAGGATCGATGGATGATCGCATGAAAAGTGAGTATCAACCGTTTGTCCGCGAGGTGCTGGGGCTTCCGGAGGCGGCGGATGTCCGGCTCACGCTTGTCTTTCAGGGCGGTTCCGACCGTGTATTTTACCGTGTTCAAACGGCCGGCGGGACCTCGGCCGTTCTCATGCATTACAGCCCTGAGAGGCAGGAGAACAATTATTACGCGGCCATTGCGGGATTTCTCCGGAAAATCGGGGTCACGGCTCCCGCCGTCATCCGCCACCATCCCGGGAAACATTTCATTCTCATGGAGGATCTCGGCGAGGCGGACCTCTGGTCGTTCCGGAACGAGCCGTGGGAGACGCGGCGGGCATTGTACAGGGAGACGCTCGTTCTTGCCGACAGGCTCCATACCTTCACCCTGGAAGATTTTCCCTCGGATACGGTTCCGCTGATGGAGGAATTCGGCCCGGCTCTTTATCGCTGGGAGAGGGATTACTTCAGGGAAAATTTCGTGGAGGGAATCTGCCGGATAAAGCTGGATTCCGAAGAAGCCGATAAACTGGAAAAGGAACTGGCCTCTCTGGCGAGGCGCGTTCATGACGGAGCGCGAGCCCTCGTGCATCGCGACCTTCAATCCCGGAACGTGATAATCTGCCGCGGGGTCCCGGTGCTCATCGATTTTCAGGGGATGCGTTTGGGCAGTCCTTTCTATGACCTGGGGTCGCTTCTCTATGATCCCTATGTCTTCTTCACCGCTGAAGAGCGCCTGGAGCTGCTTTCCTATTATTATGTGCTCTCGAACCGCGCCCTCGACTGGAAGGGATTCCGGAAAGCATTCCACGAGGCCTCGGCGCAGCGCCTCATGCAGGCCATAGGCGCTTACGGGTTTCTCGGAATGAAGCGCGGCCTGCCGGATTTTCTCGAACACATTCCCCGGGGGCTTGAAAATCT
>CAYXFF010000113.1:0-5693 GCA_964464185.1 uncultured Syntrophaceae bacterium
ATGCGGCGGTTTTTCGCCCTTCCCTCCTTCGTGTCGTTGCTCGCCACGGGCTTGTATTCACCGTAGGCCGCGGTCGAGAGCAGCGCGGGATCTATCCCCTGCTTTTCGAGATACCTGGCCACGTTGACAGCACGGGCCGCTGAAAGCTCCCAGTTTGTGGGGAACCGCTTGGTCAGCGCGCCGTGAATCTTGATATTGTCCGTATGGCCTTCCACACGGATCGCCTTATCCTTGACATCCTTCAAAACATCGATGACCTTGCTCAGCACTTCGAGCCCCTCGGGCTTCACTTCCGCTTCGCCGGAAGCAAAGAGAATCGCGTCGACCATGTTGACGGTGAGCTTTCCTTTCAATTCCGTGATGGTGACCTGACCCTGGGCGACTTCGTTCTTCATTTTGTCAAGCATGTCTCCATAGGTCTTGCTCACCTCCTGAACCTTTTCTTCCTTGCTTTTCTGCAGATTGGCATTTTCGATCTCAAGATCCGAGATTTTCTTTCTCAGCTCCACGATGTTCTTCGACAGCTCGTCGGATTTCGCCTTGAGCATTTTGTCCAGCGAATCCCTGTCCTCCGTCAATTTGGCGACCTGACCCTTCAAAGAGGCGTTTTCGGCCTCAAGATCCTTGTACTTCTGCTGAAGGGCCGCGAGTTCCTTGCCGAGATTCTCAGCCTCGTCGACCTTCTTCAGATACTTGCTCTCGGCTACCATGCAGCCCGCGGCGGAAAGTGAGAAAAACAGGACCATCATGATCCAAAACATTTTTCTGAACATGGCGCATCTCCTTTCTTCATTCATTTCAGCAAAATCACAATAACATTACCTTATTTCACGGCTGGATTCAACGGCCTTTTGCCCTTTTCCGCAAGATAATTCCCCTTCTCCCGGCATGAACCCCAAAAGTCCCTTGCCTTTATCCCTGCCGGGGGACAGGCACATTCAGGGGCTCCAAACCCGCAAAAGGTGGGGAAAAGGGGTTCTCAGAATAAAAATATCGGAACATATCTGAATTCATTTGTTTCTTTTCATTGATTATGATAATGGCACATCAATTTGTTGATAATAAGAGGAGACAGTTTTTAAATGAGCGGCACCCGAGGAATAGACCTTTTTGCCATCAAGGTTCTGCGGGCTTATGGGTGGGTCAACCTGATCGCCTGTGCGTCCTTCTCGTTTCTGATCCTCCACCAATACGGGGTGACGTTTGTCACGGAGGAAGAGCTCCTCTTCAACTATACCGAGAAGGTCGTCAATCCTTTCGCCATCACGGTAAGCCTTGTTTCCTTTCTCTTCGGGATATTCGGCTGGGCCTTCTGTCTGGTCGTCGCCCACGTGGCGGAAAACCTGGTCGCCATGCGGAAAGGCGGGAGCATTGACTCGCCGGTGGAGAAGAACGAGCCCATTAATATATAACGCTGGACAGCCATGAAAAAAATCATCGTCCTCCTCACTCTTTTCGGATTGCTCTCGGGTTGTGTCTCCCTGAAAAAATACAATGAACTTCAAAGGGAACTGTCGGACATCAAGCAGAAAAACGAGATGACGGACAGAGATGCCCGACTTCTGAAGCAGAAAAACGAAGCCCTGACCCAGGAGCTGCAGCAGAGCAGGCAGACGGCGGAGTTCCTTTACAGGGCCGGGACTGAATTTTATGATCAGAAGCAGTACGACCTGGCCATGGATCACTTTGAGAAACTCCTTGACCGTTTTCCCGCGAACAGCCTGGTGCCTCAGGCCCGGGAAAAGATCGCGGAGATCTCGGCCATCTCTTCATCCAAAGCAGGTAAAATCCTGAAAGCCGCTGAGGGCGCAAGGGATATCCATTCCAGGATAGATATTATCAATCGAGGAATGAACGAAACATATCTCACCAGAGAAGACACGGAGCGTCTCTCGAAAAGACGGGAAACATACAGGCTTCAGGACGAGGCCAACCGGCATATCATCGTCGAAGATGATCCCACACAGTCCCAGAGGATTTACAGGACCACCCGATCCACGATTCAGGAATTAAACTATGACAAGAGTTTTTATGTTGAGATTTATATGATCCACCACTACTCGGGCCGAAAAGACTTCCGGATCAAGACGCGCTACATCGGGGATAAATGGATCAGCTACGACTCCGTGACGCTTCGCGGCGAAAACGGAACCCACGCGGAAATTGTCTGCAAGTACCCGGAAAAGCTTTCCAATCTGATTGATGAACGCATCTACGAATGGTCGGACAACGATATCGAAGACGACAAGGTCATCAAGCTCGCAAAGACCGATGTCATCACTGTCCGTTTCAGCGGCGGCTATAAATACACGTTTGAAATGACAGACGAGCAGCTCACGGCGCTCAGGGAAATCGTGAGAAAGTACCAGTCGTTGCGATAGTGCGCTTCACCCTCACCCCGCCCTCTCCCGTCAAGATGATATGTTTAGATCTTTACCGAAATTTTTTCCGGACTGCTCAAAAATATCCAGATACAAGGCCCCCGAAATCCTGAGGAATGAGTCGTACTTTTACGTACGTCGCAGTGACGAAGGACGAGGGAAACGCCGGAGATGGGTGTTTTTGAACAGTCCGGGCTAATGGGCTTCGTCCCAATTGTTACCCCAGGAAATACCCACCTTCAGGGGGACTTTCAGTTTCGCCACCTCTTCCATGCCCTCCCGAATCAGCGTCGTGACATCTTCCTTTTCATCAAGGGCGACTTCAAAGACAAGTTCGTCGTGGACCTGCATGATCATGCCTGAAGAAAAGCGACCCTCCCGGAGTCCCCGGTCAATCACGATCATGGCCATCTTGATGAGATCGGCGGACGTTCCCTGGATCGGCGTATTGACGGCCGTCCGTTCTGCGAACTGACGGACGGCGGGGGTTGGGCTGTTGATCTCGGGAAGGTAGCGGCGCCGGTTCATGAGAGTCGTGACATACCCTTTTCCCCGGGCGTCGGTCAGGGTGCGCTCAATGTAGTCACGCACTCCCGTGTAACGGGCGAAGTACCCGTCAATATATTCTTTGGCCATCTTCTGGCTGATTCCCAATTCCTTCGCGAGACCGAAAGGGCTCATGCCGTAGACGACCCCGAAATTGACGACTTTGGCCTGCCGCCTCATCTCGGCTGTCACCATCTCGGGAAAGACTCCGAAGATGTCCGATGCCGTCCGGGTGTGGATGTCCTCATCGGACTGAAAGGCCTGAATGAGGTTCCTGTCTCCGGAGATGTGGGCGAGGACGCGAAGATCGATCTGGGAGTAGTCCGCCGAGAGGATCTCGAATCCCGGCGGTGCGATGAAAGCCTGGCGGATCCGTCTTCCTTCGGGTGTCCTCGCGGGGATATTCTGAAGGTTCGGGCTGCTGCTGGAAAGTCTCCCCGTCTCTGTTCCAGCCTGGTTGTACGATGTGTGAATCCGACCCGTCACGGCGTTCACCATGATCGGCAGGGTATCCACATACGTGGACTTGAGCTTTGAGATGCTCCTGTAAGCGAGGATCTCCGCCGGAAGTTCGTGATTCTGCGCGAGGGCGGTCAGGACCTCCACATCCGTGGAAAACCCTTCCTTCACTCTTTTCCCCCTGGGAAGCTCCAGCTTCTCGAAGAGAATCTTCTGCAGCTGCTTCGGAGAGTTGATGTTGAACGCTTCTCCCGCCAGCCCGTAAATCTTTTCCTCCGAGCGGGCAAGCAGTTCCTCAAAGTACCGGGACATCTCATTGAGAACGGCCACGTCCACCAGAACGCCTCTCTTCTCCATGGCGGCCAGGACCTCGACAAGCGGCATTTCCATTCTGTAGAAGAGATCCCCGAACCCTTCTTTTTCGATCTCATGGGAGAGAAGAAGCGATAGACGCTGCACGGCGTCCACCCGCTGGCAGGCGTAACCGGCCGCCTTCTCGACCTGGACCGATGAATAGGAAACGGCCTTCGCCCCGCTCCCCACCAGCCCCTCGTGAGAGGGAATTTCCTGTCCTAATCTGTCCCTCGCGAGGTCCTCCAGACGATAACTCTTCGTGGAGGGATTCAAAATATAGGAAGCGATCATGGTATCGCAGCCCAGCCCCTTCAGTGAAAATCCTTTCCGTTGGAGAACGATGAGATCGTTTTTCAGATCGTGGCCGCGCTTCTCGATCTTCTCATTGGAAAGAAAGGGCGCGAGTCTTTTCAGCACGTGATCGATCGGGAGCTGCTCCGGCGCTCCCTCATAGGCGTGACCGATCGGTATGTAGAAGGCCTCTCCCTCCCCGCGGCAGATGGAGAGCCCCGCCACTTCGGCCAGCATGGCGACATCCGAGGAGGTCTGGAGACAAAGGGAGAACTGATCCGCATCTTTCAGCCCGCGGATCAGGCCGTTCAGTTCCTCCTCCCGTAGGACCAGCTGATAGGTCCCCTGAAGCCCGGCATCCCGGATACTCAAATCCTTCAAGAGAGACATGAATTCAAGCTCCTTGAAAACACCCTTCAGGAGAACCGGGTTGGGACCCTCATAATGAGCCTCATCCAGGTCCAGCGCAACATCCTCGTCTGTCCTGATGATCACGAGGTCCCGGCTGAGGCGGGCCTGATCGGCATAGGTCCTGAGGCGGTCCCGGATTTTCTCATTCTTAACCTTTTCGACATTTTTCAGAACCTGCTCCAGCGAACCGAACTCTTCAATGAGCCTCTGGGCGGTCTTTCCGCCCACCCCGGGCACGCCGGGAATATTATCGGACTGGTCGCCGCTCAAGGCCAGGACTTCCACCACCTTTTCAGGCGGCACGCCGAAGCGTTCCTTGACACCGTCAATGTCGTAGGTTTTATCCTTCATGGTATCGATGATGACGATATCCCGGGTGACGAGCTGCATGAGGTCCTTGTCGCCGGTCACAATCACGACCTGCATGTCTTTTCCCCCGTGTCTCTTTGCCAGCGTGCCGATAATATCATCCGCCTCGATGCCCTCCTTTTCGATGACCGGTATGGAGAAGCCCCGGACAACCTCCTTGATGTAAGGAATCTGAGGGATAAGCGCGTCGGGAGTCGGGGCGCGGTTGGCCTTGTACTGGTCGTACACTTCGTCGCGGAAGGTGGGACCCTTGAGATCGAAGGCGACGGCGATGTAATCCGGTTTCCAGTCCCGCAGGAGTTTCATGAGCATCGTGGTGAAGCCGTAAACGGCATTCGTTGGAAAACCTTTCGAGTTCGAGAGGTGCCGGATGGCATAGAAGGCGCGGTAAACATAATTGCTGCCGTCTACCAAAAATAAGGTCGGTTTCTTCTTTTCATCACTCACGTCAAATGTCACCTAATATACACTCTCTTCACATTATTTGCAGGCTGTTCAAAAGCTTGTCCCGTACTTGATACGGGATGCTCAGATGCCCCGATAGTTCGACCGGCTCAGGACAGGCTCCGGAATTTGTCATGGTGAGCTTGTCGAACCATGAGGGAAGCATGCAGACGCCGACCCCATCCTTCGATTTACTCAGGATAAACTCCAGCGGGGATGGGTGCATCCTGAGCCTGTCGAAGGACAACAACCTGTTAAAGTTCGAAGTTTGCGTTGATCTTGAATGTCCTCACGGCGCGCATGCTGAGAACATCCGTGATGCCCGTCTTTTCCTTGATTTCCGCGATGGCCCTTTCCATCGCTTTTTCCGATGGAGCAATGAAGGTGAACCAGATATTGTACTCGTGGTTCCTCTTGTAATTGTGGGTCACACCGGGG
>CAYXFF010000114.1:0-5477 GCA_964464185.1 uncultured Syntrophaceae bacterium
TCTTCAGCCGCGACAGGACCAGACAGCAGCAGTATAAGACACAGGGCATAAAAAAATTTTCTCATTTGATTTCTCCCATCCTTTCACACAACAAGCCGGAGCATCGGCAGGGGACACGGCAGGCCCAAACCCTACCGCAGCAAAACCGCCATGTCAAGAAAACAGACCCGCTCACGCTTCTTCCCTTTCTTCTGCAAGAATCCGTTTTTCATATTTCAGTCCATTAAGGGAAGTGCGCACGGACGTCGCCGCTGCTGCCGCCGGTTCCCTGCCGACGTTTCCGGCCTTGTGGCATGCAGATATTTGTTGTATCATTTTTAGAATTTACATCTTTTACATTCCCCCTCGCCAAGGACGAAAGAATGACGGATCGCTCTGAATTTGTTTCGCTTCTCATCATCACGACACTCGCGGCTGTCATGCCCGCCCTTTCCGCCCGTTTCAAAAGATTTTTCATGCCGGTCGTCATCCTGGAGATTCTGACCGGCATCCTTATCGGGAAGAGCGGTCTTGACGTCATCTCGCCGGCATCTATCATCAAGTTTCTTTCCGAATTTGGTTTTGTGTTCCTGATGTTCATATCCGGTCTCGAAGTGGATTTTTCTTCACTGACCAACCGCGTTGCAATAAAAGAGAAACGGCCGTTCCGGAAAAACCCTCTGCTCCTGGCCACTGTAAGTTTCGGATTGACTCTCGTCGGCGCTTTTTTTGTCTCCCAGAAGCTGAACGAAATGGGGCTCATCGAGCACCCCGTCATCATGGGGCTGATCCTCAGCACGACCTCGCTGGGACTCGTGGTTCCCGTTCTCAAGGAAAAAGATATCATCTCGAATGCCTACGGCCAGACCATTGTACTGACCGCTCTTCTGGCCGATTTTATGACCCTTCTCCTCTTGAGCCTCGTGTTCGGCATTTTGCGCAAGGGTGTTCTCCTCGAGATCGTCGTGATTCTGGTCCTTCTGACCCTTTTTTTCGTTTCGATTCGTGCGGGAATAATCGCGAGACGGTCGCAGATCCTGAAAAAAATGAGCGAGATCGGCTCGGC
Source organism: uncultured Syntrophaceae bacterium (assembly GCA_964464185.1). Lineage (GTDB taxonomy): Bacteria > Desulfobacterota > Syntrophia > Syntrophales > UBA4778 > UBA4054. Next base: position 1,046 of record CAYXFF010000114.1, read on the forward strand.
CGCGACGCAGTTTCATGTCAGAGGGTCCATCGCGTTGATGGTTGCCTGGGTCGCCCTGTCAAGATTCCTTGGGACGGAGATCATTCTGGGCGCCTTCATGGCGGGTGTTATCGTCAATATCATGGCAGGGCGCGCAGAATCATCCCTGCGGGATAAACTCGACGCGATGGGCTTCGGTTTTTTCATCCCCATTTTTTTCATCTCCGTGGGCACAGAATTTGACCTGTGGGCGCTCCTGAAATCATGGGAGATACTGATCCTGCTCCCGCTCTTCGTCATCACCGCGTACGCGGTCAAGATCATTCCCTCCGTGACCTATCTGCTGGCTTTTTCCTGGCGGGAGAGTCTTGCCGCGGGTTTTCTTCTTTCCGCCCGTCTGTCTCTGATCATCGCCGCATCCGCGCTGGCGCTTGAACTCGGCGTGATTAACCCGGCCATGAACGCGGCCATCATCCTGCTTGCGGCCATCACCTGTATCGTCTCGCCTGTCCTGTTCAACCGGCTGTTGCCTTCCGCGAAAGAGGCCGAAAGAAAAGGAGTCATTGTTGCCGGATTGAATCACTTGACGATCCCTCTCGCCGAACGACTCGTCGCCGAGGGAGAAGATGTATACGTGGTGAGATGCCCCGGAGAAAAGATGACAGAGCTTCATTTCAGGATTTCGAAGGTGGTCAGCGGAAATCCGGAAGACGAAAAAGTGTTGGAAAGTCTGGGGGCCGGCCGGGCCGCGGCCCTGGTATCCGCCCTTGATGATCCGGAAGCCAATTACCAGGTATGCCGGATGGCTGCTGAGCGGTTTGGCATACCCGTCATCGTATCGAGGGCCGACGACCCCGCCGTCATGGAGCGGTTGAGAGCCCTTGGGGTGCGGGTCGTCCAGCCGGGCCTCGCTGTCGTCGTCGCCCTTGAGGGTGCCCTCCGATTTCCTGCGGCGTATGACATGCTGGCCAGGCATACGGATAACGTCGAAATCGGAGAGGCGGTTATTTGCGACCGGAGCTTCGACGGACTCTCCATAGACGCACTGCATCTTCCCGGAAATGCCCTGGTCATGGGGCTCCGCAGAGACGGGGATTTTATCGTTCCCAGGGGAGATACGATTCTCCGTTTCGGCGATGTGGTCATGCTGGTCGGAAAGATCGAAGACGTGGAAGAAGCAAAGAAAATGCTGTGCACCCGTTGAGGGGTCAAGTCTGCTTTTGACTCATAATTCAACAAAATCCAAATCCAAGATTCAAGCGAAGACTTACCCCTATGATGACCCTATTTATTTGTAAGAAAAGGGAAGAACATCGGTACCCGATTCTTTTAAAAATCAATAAGATTTTCGTGATGCTTTGAACCTCAATAGCTTTTTGAAATACATACTCATCAGGTGGTATATCAGGGGAGGATTTAAAATCCTGATATATTGCCTCAATATCAATCTTAGCCAACAATGATATCAAATCGTTTTTTGAGCAACTGAAGAGGTATGGTGACGATTGATGAGTTCTATTTTCGCTTTCACAATCAAGAATTAATCCCCAATAAGCCCTTCTTCGTGTGCCCTAACGCTCCGCATAAGAGGCGGACAAAGCGCAGCCTTGACCGTCTTCTTATTAATGCGGAGGTCAGGCATCAATATCTTTATAGAGTTCTTTTGTTAATTGACACAGGCGCGATGCCACAGCCACACTGTGCTTGCAAGACAGGGAACGAGCATGAACCATGTCCCAAATAGTGCAATCACAAGCCCTGCAAACGGAGCGGGCAGGCAGGCACCCAAAACCATCGTGATAGTCAACACACCAAAGGGCGACAATATCACAAACCAGCGCGGATACACTGTCCGTCCACTTAAAATCCCCACAGCATGCCAGATGGCACCCACATTGAAAGCCAACACCGCTGTCAGATCCCCCATCACAAAATGTTCGACCAAAAAGCGGTTGGCCATTGCATAAAATGCCTCGTCCGTGCATCCGACCACGGCCTTCGCTTGCGCCAACACACTCAAGAATGCCCACCCAGCATGTTGGATCCCCCCAATCATCAACAAAGCATAGGCAAGCAGTCCACACGGAACATAGGCAAGCCAAAATCCTGCGCGTCGCATGCCAACCCACCAGTGATAATATGACAGCGCGTAAAGCGGATAGAGCCAGCCGGCCGTTTGTGCCATCATCACCATCCAATGAGGACGATGGCCTGCGGTGCGAATCGTATCCCATACCGCAGGAGAAAAGTATTCAAGGCCACTCAATTTGGGCGAGTAACCGTAAATAAAGTCACATACGCCGTTCCAGAGTATCAGAATAGAAACAGAGATGCCAATAAGGCGGAGGTGACGACAGCGACGTAATGTGGCCTCATCGGTGAAGCCCTTTATGTTATCGCCGGGATCCGAAAAAGATTTACTATTGATATCCATTCTAAAATTCTTCTTAATGATTTTTTGACAAATTATCTCGTTCTCTCTCTAAATCATGGCTTCCTTCTTTTGACGATAAAATAAGTAATAATAGTTTATGCTGCCTAACAAAAAGATCACGCGCCGCTGTAAAGCGGTCGCGTGGATTGACATGTTCGCGTCAGCGGTAAACGTCTTTTCGATGTCCTACCCTTACAACCCAAATTGTAAGCTCTTTATCTTGAATGGAATAGATGATTCTATACAGCCCTTGGCGGACACGATATCTTTCCTGTCCAGTAAGTTTTTCGTGACCTGACGGTCTTGGATCTTCTGAAAGCGCCTCAATGCGCCGGATGATCTTCCTTAAATCTTTTTTAGGTATTGTACGGAAGTCTTTTTCAACGGACTCTTTAAAATAGATTTCATATTCTGCCATCTTTTTTTAGCCTCTTGAGCATCGCTTCGTAGCTGATTAAAGGCTCTTTGACTCTTTCTTTAAAAGCTGTAATATCTTCAGCGTCTTCCGCCAGAGATTCTTTTATGGCATCATTTACTAATTTGGACAAAGACTGCGATGTTTCAACTGCTTTTAGACGAAGAGCCTTATGCAATTCTGGATCCAAGTATATTGTGGCGCGTGTTGCTGCTGTTCCCATAATATCACCTCCCTTGTTGTTGTGTAACTATAGCATCATAACGTTATAACGGCAATTATTTTTTTAAGCGAACACAAAGCTAAGTGGGAGTGGCCCGTCGGGGCCGCGATCCGCTTCAGTGCCTGGTTAGCGAACCTTTTGGTTTTTTTCAACATCTTGGATTTTTTATCCGAAATATAATAAAAACTATCCAAACGGACGCGTAAGTTGGGATGGGATATATTGTGCTCATATATAAGTTCGCCAAACCTTTTTCTGTCGGGAAAACCAAGTTAATAGCAATTGCAATAACAAGCGGCACAATAAGCAAAGGAAGTAATGAATGCAGAACCCAGCGCACCTTATTCCAGCCAGCTACACGTTTTGATACTGCAATTATTATAGCGGGACCGAATAAAATTGCAGCCATTACAATTAATACAATACCCCAGCCGCCCATTATGCCTCCTCTCATTTTCTCGGTCAGACATTTTGCAATTCCAATACGCTAACGATAAGCTAACCCGCAGGCACACGTAGCCCGGCGGAGTGTGCCTGTCCGGTTAAGCGGTGGGTTCGGTGTTAATAAACCCCTATACGGAGCATAAATTATTCATAAATCTGTCAACTTATCCTCAAGGCTTTTCATGGGTTTAATGGTTGGCGGTTGATAAATCATATAACTCTGTACAGGATATCTTGTTCCTTTCTCCTGTGTTTTTTTCAAGCCGTCTAAAAGCGATTCACAATAGCCTGCCGGGAATGTCATAAACATCTCGGATTCATCTGTGCCTGCCAATATACGCTCTCCCCGTCCAGGATGAACAAAGGCGGGCTTGTCAGTAAAATGTGACTTTACGGCTGAAAGGCAGGAGATGCCAAATCCTGAAGTTCTGGCTTCAATAAGCTCGCCATAGTGATATAGATACCCGGCAGCCAATCTAGCCATTTGTGCAGGTGTTCCATAGATCAGAACAATGTCGGGATCGACCGGTGCCATCTCGAGGGGGAAAAAGGCGATACCGCTAATTTCCCCTGATGGTATCGGACCCAGTCCCTTTGTCGCCTTTTCTGCCAATTCAATACTGTCTACGTATCCCATCTCCAAGAAATATTCGGAAAGAGCTGTGCTGTTTTGCATCTGTTTAAGGCCCAACGCTGCAAGGCACGGCGTGCAGTTGATATCGTCCGCTACCGCTCCAAGAATTCGTCCCCAGCGTCTTGCCATCGTTGTCCACTGACAAAGCGAAATCTTAATGCCATACTTCGAGGGTCTGATCGCTCCCTCTGGAAGCTGGTTCCCATTTTTTACCAATTTCACTCCGAGAGGATAAGATTGCGGTCGAATCAATTTGGAAATTTCTTCGGAAAAGGTTCTATAATTCATTTCATTCCCCCTTTC
>CAYXFF010000115.1:0-1689 GCA_964464185.1 uncultured Syntrophaceae bacterium
CCTGCATGGGAGAGGATTATGGGATACAGCACTCAGGATGTCATAGGAAAGTATTTTGTAAACTTTGCGAAAAAAGAAGACATCCGGAATTATGTCCGTCTCTTCAAGATTATCCGGGATGAACGGCGAACCGTACGGGATGAGATTGGCACCCTGATTCACAAGGATGGATCGGATCGTTATTTCAGTCTCAGCGGCGCGCCAAACCTGGACGCCGTAGGGAATGTGACCGGTATCGTGGGGACGTTCAAGGACATCACGGACCTCAAGCGATCTCAGGAAGAACTCGAAAGGAGCTTCCTGAAACTGAAGGGCACCCTGGACGTGACCATTCAGGCCATCTCCATGATCGTCGAGGCGAGAGACCCCTATACGTCCGGTCATCAGGAAAGGGTTGCGAGGCTTTCATCGGCCATTGCCGCGGAGATGGGTCTGTCCGAAGATGCGATCACGGGAATCCGCATGGCGGCCCTGCTGCATGATATCGGCAAGATCAACGTGCCCGCCGAGATCCTCAGCAAGCCCACTCGGTTAAACGAAATCGAATTCGGGATGATCCGAACGCATCCCCGGGTGGGTTACAATATCCTGAAGACGATTGAGTTTCCCTTTCCTGTTGAAAAGATCGTTCTTCAGCACCATGAAAGGATGGACGGTTCAGGTTATCCGGCGGGTCTTTCGGGTGATGATATCATCCTGGAAGCAAGGATCCTCGCCGTTTCCGACGTCGTGGAGAGCATGGCTTCTCATCGTCCCTACCGGCCCGCATTGGGGGTCGATGCCGCGCTTGCTGAAATCTCTCAGAAGAAAGGAGTTTTTTTTGATCCCCTTGTCGTGGACGCCTGTGTAAAGGTGTTTCACGAAAAGGAATTCAAGTTCTGAGAGCGGCCTTCTTTATCGTTCAGGACCAATATCTTCTGAAGCTCTTTTTTGGGTTTATTTCTGGAACCCGGCGGGCGGCCCTTCCTTGCGCATTTTGGACACCAGTTGCCTCTTTTGACAGCCCATGGGAAAGCTTCCCATTCGTGACCGAGGCTGCACTGCCACCTGTGCTTGATCTTGAACCCCATGTTTATCGATGAAAGGCAAGTACCGCCGCGTTTAGCGGCAAGTTCGCGCAGGGCGGAGACGTCGAACTTTTTTCTTCCCTTCGTCATGCATATCGGGCACCAGTGTCCGCTTTTGACGACCGCCGGCCTTGTTTCCCATTCATGGCCTTTCTCACATCTGAATCGGAGTTTCCTGATGGTGTTCACGTAATCCTCATCGCGGGAAAGAATCTCCCCTTTCCTGTTTTTTACGGCTGTTTTAAGGTCTTCAAGACCTTTTTTTCTCTTTTTTTCCGCCATCCTCTCTCTTCCGCATATCGGGCACCAGTGACCGGACTTGACGTTCAAGGGCAGGGATTCCCATACATGCCCCTTGCCGCACCGCCACGTGAGTCGTTCTCTGTAGCCCTTGAACTCGGAAGAGAGGCACGTGCCGTTATGTTTCGCGGCGAGTTCATACATTCCTTTAATCGGGTGCTCCACGTTCTGTTCAGTATTCATCTTAATCCGCTCCTTATTAAAAGAGTCATGGTCAGGCATTTCCAGGATGGGTTCTTTTTGATTCCTGGAATAAACACCTCTATGACATTCGGAAACGGCGGATGCAATACCGGATCATTTCAGATGAAATACGGGGTGA
>CAYXFF010000115.1:1789-3043 GCA_964464185.1 uncultured Syntrophaceae bacterium
AGACGCGATTTCATTCTTTACCTGTTTATGAAGCGTGTCTCAGGATGAATGTCAACACATGGAACAAGTTTTAGGAAAAATCGGCCGAAAAGCCGCTGGACGCTTCAACCACCTTCTGGATCTTCTCGCCTTTACATCCAGGATACTCGGTTTTCTCATCGGGAAAAAGAGAGAAGGAAAAATTCTTCTCCGTAGAATTATCGTGGAGCAGATATATTTCACGGCGGTACAGGCCCTCCCCGTCATCATCCCCATTGCGCTGATCATCGGTACCATGATGATCGTTCAGTTCACCCAGGTCTCCTCCCAGTATGAACTGGGGAAAATTATCGTCATGCTGATTATCAGGGAGTTCGGACCGCTCATTACCGCGCTGGTCGTGATTCTCCGTTCAGCCACGGCGGTCACGATTGAGACCGGTTATATGACAATAGGCCATGAGATAGAGTCGATCGAAATGGCGGGAATCGATCCTGTTCAATTCATTTCCTCACCGCGCCTGATAGGGATCACTTCGGCTGTTCTGTGTCTATTTGTTGTCTTTGATCTTGTCGCGATTATCGGCGGATACGCTGTCGTCTGGATGACCACGAGCATCCCCATGGGCAATTTCCTTGGGCAGATTTCAAAGGCCATCACGGCTCCTGATCTGGCCGTGGGTATCGTGAAAGGTCTCTGTTTCGGGGTGGCCATCACCGTGGCCAGCCTTTATCGGGGATTCACCGTGCAGAAAGATATTACGTTTATTCCCATCGCCACATCCAGGGCGGCGGTGGACTGCCTCGTTTACTGTCTTGTCATCAATATTGTTATCTCCGGTGCTTTCTTTTATCTGTGGTAGAGACGCATGACGATTCTGGAACTGTCAACCTATGTGCTGGCCCCGATGGGGAATGGAAAAGGTATCGGGGCGTTCGATTTTACCCTGGCCGAGGGCGATGTTTGTGTTGTGAAATCAGACCTTGCCGATGATGCGAATCTGTTCCTTCGGGCCCTGGCTACGTTCATTAAACCGGAGAGGGGGAATTACACATTCAAGGGGGAGGTCCTTGATTTTTCGGACTATCGCAACCTCCTTTCTTTCAAGAGGAAGATCGCTTACATTCCCCAATATTCCAGTTTGATCAGCAACAGGACCCTTTTTGACAATCTTCAACTGATGGACGCTTACTTCGGCAACGACCTATCCGGAGCGCTTCCGGAAGAGATCATGGAACTGTGCCGGTATTTTCAGATCGAGGACAAGCTGGGACT
>CAYXFF010000115.1:3143-5457 GCA_964464185.1 uncultured Syntrophaceae bacterium
GCCGAGTTCAAGGTGGAGGAGACGGCGAAAAAGGTGTTGGGGGCTGTTCAGGATCTTTCGGACATGGCGAAAAAGATGAACGACCCGCAGGGCCCCCTGTTCACGGCCCTGAACAACGTCAATGGGATACTGAGGCACGTGGAGGAAATAACGCGCCACATCAATGAGGGCAAGGGCAACGTGGGCGAGCTTCTGAAGACTGAAAAGCTGATCAAAAAAGTGTACGTCGAGCTAGACAGGATTGATAAAATCCTGGCGAACATTCAGGACGGGAGCCAGGATGTTCCCCAGGTCACCTCTTCAGTAAAGCGGGGAGTCAATGAAATCCGTGACGGGGTCAAGAGGATTGACAGCGTGGTCAAGTCTGTTCAGCAGAATCCGCTGATCAAATCGAACCTCCCGCCTGATCCCGTGGGCGAAAAGACGGACGCCGGTCTGAGAAAATAATGAGGTTTATCATGAGAAAAGAAGCAGCCATCCTCTTCATCGGATTTCTCTTGACGGTGCTGGCCTGCGGCGGCGGTCCGCCGCTGAAGCCGACCCCGGCACACCTTCTGACGGGGACCGATCAGATCCGAAAAGGGACCGCCCTCTATCAGAAGGGCTGTTTCAAGCGCGCGATGGAGCATTTTTCCCGGGCTCACGAGCTCTACGCCGCTTCGGATCAGCTCGACGGTGTCGCCATGAGCTTCAACAACATGGGTACCGTCTACCGGGCGACAGGTGACTTTGAAAGCGCCATTGCCTTCTTCGACAAGGCCCATGAGATCTATAAGGACCTTGGAGACAGGGCGGGTGTCCAGCAGTCCCTTGCCAACAAATCCGCCGTTCTCATAGAAACCGGCAGACTCGAGGAGGCGGAAGCAGTCATTAACGAAGCCTCGAGCTTCTCACCCGGCGACGGCGGAAAACCCTTCGTCCCGCTCATGAGTAACCGGGGCATTTTGCTGACACGGAAGAAAGATTATGCCGGGGCGGAAAAGATTCTGAAAGAGGCCCTGGCGGCCGTCGATCCTGAAAATGTTTCCGAAACGGCGACCGTCCATTATGCCCTCGGCCATTTGATGCTGGAGATGAGACGCTGGAAAGAAGCGAACTCTTTTTACCAGGCGGCTCTCGCCGCCGATCGGTCGGCGGGTTATTACAAGGGCATAGCGGACGATCTCTACGGAACGGGCAAATCTTATTTCGAATCGGGGAACCGCGAGGCCGCGGTGAAATCCTGGGAGCGGAGCGTCAAGATCTACGCACTGATCAAATTGCCCGAAGAGGTCAAAAAGACGATGGCGGATATCAAAACGGCCGCCCGGGGAACCGCTATCGACATCCGCGTTACGGAGCTCTTCGTCAATCGCTGGCTGGAAGGGAAGGTTTATGAAAAACCCTGCGAAGACTAGCAGGCTGCTGAAAAAGGCTCATCTGCTGTGTTGCGCTTCGCCCCTCATCGCTCACCGGATGTTCATATACGCCTCGCTCTTCGATTCTTGCGCGCCTTGCATCTAAGCCTTTTTGAGCAGCCTGCGGGTCAATATTTCCCCCGTTATGCTGTCAGACGTTCGCAATAAAATATCATAAAGAAAGAATATTGTTTAAGCGGGTGTGTTGTCGTGGGAGAAAGAAGGGAATTTCCGCGGCGGGGGTATGTTGGGTCGGGCCTGATTGCCATCGGCTGGTATCTCGCCTGGGTGCGCCCCGATGGTTTTCAGTTCTTGTGGGAACATTCCTTCCTCCTTCTCTGGATGGGTTACAATCTTGTCGTGGACGCGCTGAACTGGTCGCGAACAGGAACGTCTCTCCTGACCCGCAATCGGGCAGCCTATGCGGGCATGTTTGTGCTCTCCATTCCGGGCTGGTGGCTCTTTGAATTTCTGAATCTCTATGTTCAGAACTGGCACTATGTTCTGAATCGCCCCGTAGGCGACTTTGAATACGCCGTCCGAACGTCTATCGATTTCAGCGTGGTTATTCCATCGGTCTTCTCCACGGCGGAATGGTGGAGCTCCTTGCGGTTCCTGGAGGGATCGTCGCGGTGGAAAAGCATCGCCGTCACCCCGAGGAGGCTGGCTGCATATCTTCTTCTGGGAATCGGGATGCTCGTCGCCGTCATCACCCTTCCCCGATACTGCTTTCCCCTGGTCTGGGTTTCCCTCTATTTTATTTTCGACTCGCTGAATGCCTTTCTATATGCGTCCTCCCTTTTAGGGTTTTTTGAACGGGGGAACTGGCGGCCCGTGATCGCGCTGGCCCTCGGAGCGCTCACCTGCGGTTTTTTCTGGGAAATGTGGAATTTTTATTCCCTGCCCAAGTGGATTTA
>CAYXFF010000116.1:0-5435 GCA_964464185.1 uncultured Syntrophaceae bacterium
CTACAAAGTCTCACCTGGTGGCATCACCGGGAATCAATGATAACGGTTTGAAAGTCAACACCATAGTCATTAGAAGACTAAAATGCATCTTGTTGCCCTGTCCAGTTTTTGTGAAGTGTTAGAATTGCCTCTTTTCCGCCTTTTCAAATAGGCTCAACCTGTTCTCTCGTGTTTATGAAGACGTTGGTTATTCCTTGAGCACCCTTATTTCTCATTACCGATTATTTGGAATGCTGCCCAGTAAAACGGGTGGGCGTATCTGCTTTTTATTTGAAGTTGAGCCTGGATCAGGGCCTCCCGCTTGTCATATCTGGACAGGTTGTCATAGAACCGGCTCATAAGGTCAGATGTCGCCTGATCATCGACTTTCCATAAGGTGGCCACAACTGCGGTGCTTCCAGCATAAAGAAACCCGCGTGTCAATCCCACCACATCATCACCATTGGAAATCTTGCCCAGTCCCGTTTCGCACGCGCTCAAAGTCACAAGATCGGCGTCAATTCTCATGGAATAGAGTTTATCCGTCGTCAATATTCCGTTGTTTTCACTATCTCCGGAAAGCAGAATGGCTGACTTCAGTGAATCATCCGGATCGAATTTTCCGTGCGTGGCGAAATGAATATAATTGAAGTCTTTGCCATATTTTCTGAAAGCTGTTTCTGTGGCTTGCCGGCGTAACAAAAGTCTGGATTTCGCCGCGCTCTTTGCTACTTCAATAGCCTCGTTTTGCGCAAATTTAAGGTCATAATCCGGATTGCCGAGATCGGGATTGCCAAAGACAAGGATTGCAGACTGTTTTGGAGTCTTGGAGGGGCGGAGATATTTAATGATGCTGCTACTTGGCAACAAGCGGATGCTATGACGCTCGATGAGATAACCTTTTTCATCGCAGAGAACATTGAAAGGAAGATAATGCAATGCGCCGTGGGGCACTATAATCAGGTTGCGGTTTTTGAGACTTCCTTCAATCGGTTTTATCAGTTTCGCGTATAAACGCCGGCCTGATTCAAGATAACCTTCCGAATCGGGCCTCTGCAAAGACGTCCGCAATTCTCTGATTTCGAGCTCCAGATTTTCGCTGCTCGACCTGAAAGCTGTGAGAACACTGCGTGAGAGCACAAAAATGAATAAATCTTTTCCTTCATAATAATACTCGACAAGCGTTTCGTTGCTGGGTATTGCAGACCGGATATCGGCGGAGGAAAAGGAGCGTACACTAACAAGAGAAGCCAACTCGGGCGATTGTTCGATCAGTTTATCTCTATTTTTTATCTCGATACTCCTGAGCTTTGATTTGTCTATTGACTCATCACGCACCCGCAATTCCGCTTCCGTTTTGACACCGTCATCCAGAAGCGCCTGCACCGCCTTTTTATCGCCGTCCTTTATTGTAAAGTCCTTTTTGGAAGCCAGCATGTCCACCAGCGCCCGTGCCTTTGACCGCTCCACATACTCGAAAGCAGGTTCGAACTGGCCCTCTGCGCACAGACAATGTACAAGCCGGAAGTAAACGCCCTGCTTATCCCCTACAAAGCCGATTTTACTCGCCTCGGTATTGATGCTCGCCCGCTCTTGCTCGATAATATCCACAGCCTTGCGGTAGAACATGACGGCGTTCTTCAGATTTCCTTCTTTTTCTTCAATCCTGCCCCGGTCAAAAAGGATCATCCAGTAGATTTCGCCGTTGTCTTTGGTCTGCGGCAATTTCAAAAGGGCATCGTATCCCGACTTGGCCTCCTTGACCTGTCCGGTTTCCATAAGGCATTTGTTCAGCATGAAATCTTTGGGAAGTTCCTGAAACGTGTGCAGCGCTGTGCTTTCTCGCCTAATGGCATCGAGTGCTCGTGGATAATCTTTCAAACCCAGGTAAATCCTGGCCAAGGCTACATCTCTGTCGATTGTCAGATAGGGGTGCGTCAAGTCGCCTTTGTCCAGCCGCTGGGCAGCCTGTAGAGCCTTTTCCCTGTCCCCTTTCAGGGCATAGGCAAGCCCCATGACGCCAAGCACACGGATTTGGGTCGTTTTTTCCATGTTGCTCAGGGGAACCATGACATAGGCCTTCTTTGCCTCTTCAATGGCCTTGGCATATTGTCCAAGCTCCAAATAAGCCTGAGCTCGCAGTAAAAAAGGCCAGGAACTTACATCCCAGAACACAAGGGCCATCCTTGCATACATCTCCCTTGGCGCACTGCCGTATAACGGATCGTTCCAGACTGTTTTATTCAGGTCGATTCCGTGTTTGTCGCCGCGATGGATATTCGCTTCAAGACGATCACAGCATTCAAAAAGCCGGTCGTAACGTTTTAACGCTGAATATGCATCGCACAGCGGCCGCAATTTGGCCGAATCGGCATGGCCCGTCTTCCTGATTTCCGACTCGACCAGTTTCGCGACTTCTCCATAGTTGGCAGAATATACAAGGCTTTCACGCTCCGCAACCGTGGTACATCCGGTCAATAGGATAAGGATAAGCATTACTGGCAATGTGGAATATTTCATTCCGGGCCTCAAATCATCGCATGCCGTGGATGTTATCTACCCTTGATAGTTCGGCTGCTCGACATTTTTTGAATTTGAGGAACAGCCAATAATTCCTTTGTCCATGAACCGACAAGGGAGGCCATCGCAGACGGTATGACTTTTTCGTATTTGTAACGCAACTCAATCGGGGATTCAACTTTGCGCGACGTCAGGTTGCTCCGCCATATTTCGGCACCATTTGTATCCAAAGCCCGAAAGGTTCCATTGAGGATGAAATATCCAACGGGGTCTGGCCTACAGCCAAGTTTGTATGCAAGTTCAGTAAATTCAGCTTGAATAATCAAATCATTGCCTTCCGCAACCGGATGCTTGACTGGTGTCACCTTTTTGAAAACCTGGCTCAATGTGCCCTGAACCGCTTCCGCAAAAATCTCTCCATATCTATTCGGCGCCAATCCTCTGGCGGCGAAGCCACACCCGTCTTTAAGACGGGTTCCTTCCGTATAATTCCTCGTGGAATCAGGTATGTATAGGGCTACGCTTAAGGGCGACTTGTCTAAAATCATGGTGTCGGGCAACTCGGTTTGGAGTGGAACGTTCCTTACGCAACCACAAAAAACAGCGCTAATCATGAAAACAAATGCTAAGAAAAGTATCCTTTTCATATGCTCCTCCTTTATTCGTATGATTGTATTTTTATGCCGCTGCCTCAAATTAGGAACCTCGAAGGAATCAAAATCCAGATTCGAATGATGCCTTGTTTACAAGGTTTTTTAATTGTCCTTCCAGCTGAAAAGAAAGTCAAGGGCTGTGTTATTGATTATGATTTAAAAGTGTGTACGTCCTTCAAAATTATCAGGTACTCCCTTTCAGGAAGAAGCAGAGCGGTCAACGCTAAGAGAAAAGAGACTAGAAGCGGATTCTCAGGATGCCTGTCAACAGCCGAACAAAAAAAGGCAGAGCATTGCAATGAAGAGAATTTTGCTCATGCCCAAATACTCTTGCCGTCGGCACTATTTCTTGAGAATTACGACAAAATGGTCGCGCCTGTTCTTCGCCCAGGCCTCCTCATTATGCAGGGGATTGAGCGGGCGCTCTTTACCGTAGCTGATCGTCGTGATCCTGGATTTGTCGATACCCAGTTCAACGAGATATTTCAGCGCGCTTATGGCCCTTCTCTCACCCAGGGCCAGGTTATATTCGGCAGTCCCCCTCTCGTCGCAATTCCCCTCAATCCGGACCACATATCCGGGATGGGCTGTCAGCCAGGCGGCATGCATACGCAGGATATCCCTTTGAGCGGGCTGCAGATCAGACCGGTCAAAGGCAAAATAAATATCGACAAATTCGGAGGCCTCCTTTGCGGCTGCTGCCTCAGCATACTCCTTCTCGCTTGCCCTGTTCCACGCTTCTACAAGAGCCTTTTCCTCGGCTTCACCCAACTCTTTTTCCTTTTTCGTCTCAGTGGAAGCCGCCGCCGCTTGTTTCTCCACAGCGGCTTGCTTTTCCATCGGCGACTCTTCCTTTACGGCAACCTTCTTGGCACATCCCGAGAGAACAAGGGCTAGACCGACAACCAGGATAAATATCGTCATAACCAGATTATTCCTTTTCATAATTAGCACCTCCTTGAATTGGGACAGATTTCTCTTAACCGGACGCCAATTAAACCTTTGCTATGGCAGGATTGCTTACCCGCAAAAAAGTGTAAGGGGTCAGCCCTATTTTCTCCCGGGCTGCGGCTGGACACTGTCCCAGACGTCCCGGACCTTCTTCAGCGACATGGCCAGATAGTCCCGGTCCGGCGAGAAGACCTCGAGAGTGATCGTCCGGTCGTACCCCGATGCCTTGATCGCCGCCAGCCCTCCAGCCAGGTCCAGTCGGCCCGCGCCCAGCGGCAGGTGCTCATCCTCCTGGCCGTTGTTATCCCCCACGTGCACATGGCCGATCCTTCCGCGGGCAATCTGCACAAACGCCGCGGCCTGGTCTCTCGGAGCCCGGATATTGGCGTGGCCCAGATCCAGGGTCATCATCAGGCCGGGGTGGCGGTCGAGCACCGCGGTGAACTCCTCGGGGCGATGCATGTGCCCGGCCCGGGGAAACATGTTCTCGAGACAGATGGTGACGCCAAGCCCGGCCGCCTGCTCGAGAATCCTGTCCAACGACTCAGCCGCGTACCCCTTGCCGATATCCGGAGTGAAAGTCATCAGGCCGGTCAGGTATCCCGGGTGGAGCACGGCTTTTTCCGCCCCGATTTCCGCCGCCAGATCCAGGGCCTTGAACACCTCCGTCAGCGAGGCCTCGCGGATCGAGGAATAAACGTCGGCCAGCCAGACGAACGTCGGCAGGTGGACCACGGGAAGTCCAAGACCTACGCCGGCAAGAACCGATCTGATTTCGGCCAACCTGGGCCGCAGCTTTTCAGGCAGGCCGTGGGGCGGGTCCAGGCAGAGCTCCAGGTAGTCAAAACCAAGGGATACCAGGGTCTTGATCTCCTCCGTCAACGGCCGAAGCGGATGGTTGGTCGCTCCATAAATCATCTGATTCTCCTTCAATAGGAACTTGGATGAGAACGAGGCGTCTAAGGGGTCACTGTGACACGTGACAAAGCCTGTCCCTAACTCTTTTTCTTCATGCTCTCGTAAACCGTGCAGCCTTCCTTGTAACCGAGGTCGCAGGATTTCTTCACATCCTTGAGAGCTTGTTCCCGGTTGTTTTTCTTGAAATAGCATCGGCCCCGCTGATAATAGGCCCATGCCCGATCCGGCTTCAACTCGATGGATCGGTTGAGGTACCGGATCCCGTCATCGTATTTCTCCTGTTTGGCGGATATCCATCCAAGCCAGTCATAGGCGGACACATAGTCCCGCTTCATCTCAATCACTTTTTTGAAGTCAGTGACGGCCCGGTCCGGCTGTTTTTTCTCCCAGTAGGCCCTTCCGCGCCAGTAGTAG
>CAYXFF010000117.1:0-2778 GCA_964464185.1 uncultured Syntrophaceae bacterium
TGAAGCAGGAACTGAAAAAAGTGAGAGAAAGGATGGGAGATCCGGGCGCCGCCGAGCGCGCAGCACAGCTGGCCATCGCGCTGCTGGGAAAAGATCGAAGTTGAGAAGATGGGAAGCTGAGAAGTGTAACGCACTGAGACAAATGATATAGAATTCGACAAACCATGGACTTGTATAAACGTTTATTAGAACTCTCCAAGCCCCACTGGGCGAAGTTCCTCTTCGCCATGCTCTGCATGGCCGTTGTGGGCGTCACCACGGCCGCGGCCGCCTTCCTCGTTAAGCCCGCCATGGACGACATCTTCCTCAATCGGGACGCCGTCACCCTCAAGTGGATCCCCATCGCCGTCATCCTCATCTACCTGCTGAAGGGTCTCGGCAATTACGGTCAGACGATCCTCATGAGCCACATCGGCCAGCGGGTCGTGACCGACCTCAGAAACCAGCTCTACAATCACATCCTGGTGCAGCCCCTCTCCTTCTTCACGAAACACCCCACGGGAACCCTCATGTCGCGTCTCACCAGCGACGTGGGTCTGGTCCAGGGAGCGGTGTCGGAGGCCGTGACCAGCATCCTCAAGGACTCGTTCAGCCTCCTCGGCCTCATCTTCGTCATCTTTTACCGGGACTGGAAACTCGCCATCCTTGCTGTTGTCATCTTTCCCCTGGCAATCTATCCCATCACCAGCTTCGGCCGGAAGATGAGGCAGATTTCAAGCCGCACCCAGGTGACCGTGGGAAGCCTCACGTCCCTTCTCCAGGAAACGATCTCGGGCAACAGGATTGTCAAGGCCTTCAGCATGGAGAAATATGAGAACGAGCGGTTCGCTAAGGAGAACGAGCGCCTCTTCAAATTGACCATGAAATCGGTATCCGTGCGGGCCATCTCAAGCCCTCTCATGGAATTTCTGGGAGGCATCGGCATCGCCTCCATCATTATCTACGGCGGATACCAGGTCCTTCAAGGCGCATCGACACCGGGCACCTTCTTCTCCTTCCTCGCCGCGCTCCTGATGCTCTATGAACCTGCCAAGAGACTGACGAACGTCAACAACACGATTCAGCAGGGACTCGCCGGTGCGGAGCGGATCTTCAGCGTGATCGATACGGTTCCTGAAATCAGAAACAAGGAAGGGGCCGTGGATCTGCCCGGGATTTCAAAAGAGATCCTTATCAGCGACGTATCTTTCCGCTACGAAGAAGCCCTCGTTCTGAAGCACATCGACCTCAGAATCAAAGCCGGCGAGTGCGTCGCCTTCGTGGGGATGAGCGGCGGCGGAAAAACAACGGTCGTAAACCTGATTCCCCGCTTCTACGACGTCACGGAAGGCCGCATCCTGATTGACGATCACGACATCCGCGACGTGACCATCGAATCTCTGCGCGCCCAGATCGGCATCGTCACCCAGCAGACCATCCTTTTCAACGATACGGCGAGAAACAACATCGCCTACGGCGACATCCGCAAGAGCGACGAGGATATCGCGCGGGCCGCGAAAGCCGCCAACGCCCACGATTTCATCATGAAGCTTCCCCAGGGTTACGACACGATGATCGGCGAGCAGGGGGTCAAGCTTTCGGGCGGCGAGCGCCAGCGCGTCTCCATCGCCAGGGCCCTGCTCAAAGACGCGCCGATTCTCATTCTCGACGAAGCCACGTCCTCCCTCGACACGGAAGCGGAGATCGAGGTTCAGGACGCCCTCGACAAACTGATGAAAAACCGGACGACCCTCGTCATCGCCCACCGTCTCTCCACGATTCGCAACGCCGACCGGATCATCGTCCTCGTGGACGGCGAGATCGTTGAAGAAGGGGATCACGAATCACTCCTCCAGAAAAAGGGGGAATACTTCAAGCTCTACAATATGCAGTTTCGTGAAAATGAAAAAGGGTCCTAGGGGTCCAGGATTCAAGGGTCCGAGTGAAATGCGTTATTTTAATATTTCCAAAAGCTTTCCCTGCGGGATTAAAGCAGGGATTTTGCCCTTTTGCCTTTAGCCCTTTGCCTTTAGCCATTAACCTGATGCCTGACGCCTGATGCCTGGTGATGATGAAAAACATTCAAGAGATACTCACAAAAATCTGGGATGATGATCGTCAATCTGATTTTTCAAATCCTTTTTGCTCTTTCCTTTACACCCTGTCCCTTCCCTATGGCGGGGCCGTCCGCTTCCGGAATTACCTTTACGATAACGGGCTGCTCGAGACGAAAAAACTTCCCTGCCCTGTCGTGAGCGTCGGGAATCTCACTGTGGGAGGAACAGGGAAAACCCCCATGGTGATCCTGCTGGCGAACCTTCTGCAGAAAAAAGGGTACCGGCCCGCGGTGCTGAGCCGGGGCTACGCGGGAAGGAACCGCCAGAAGAGCAACGTGATTACCGACGGACAGAATATTCTCCTGGGACCGGACGATGCCGGCGACGAACCCTTTCTGATCGCTGCATCCACAAGCGGGGTTCCTGTCCTGACAGGACGGGACCGATACTTGGCAGGAAAGCATGCCCTGGACCGCCTGGGAGCCAACGTTCTTGTTCTGGACGATGCTTTCCAGCACCGACAAGTGTTCAGGGATCTGAATATTCTCCTTCTCGATGCTGAGAGACCCTTTGAAAACGGCTGCATACTCCCCAGAGGGCCGTTGCGCGAACCGAGGAGTTCCCTAAAGAGAGCAGACCTTATCGTGCTGACAAGGGTGGACGAAAAGATTCAGTCAACGTTCAATCTGGATCTTGATCACGAATTCCCGGAAATACCTGTCTTCCAGGCACGTCACAGACC
>CAYXFF010000117.1:2878-5429 GCA_964464185.1 uncultured Syntrophaceae bacterium
GTCTGCGCCTTCGCAGGCATCGCCCATCCCGAATCCTTCAGGAAGACCGTCGAATCCCTGGGTGCTGAAGTCGTTGCTTTCAAAACCTATCCCGATCATCACCATTACACAAGGGAGGATGTAGAAGACATCCAGAAGGCATCGCGTGAACAAGCGGCCGAAATCATCCTGACAACGGAAAAGGACGGGGTGAAACTCGCCGGTCTCAGTGATTTCGTGCCGGACATCTGCATGCTGCGGATCGAAATGGAGATCCTTTCTGAAAGCAAAAGATTCGAAGACACCATTCTGGCAAGGCTGAGCGCATGAAAAAAACGGCAGCCACGAGTCTTATTCTGTTTATTTTCAGATGCATTCCCCTCGGATTGCGAAAGAAGCTTTTCATCTCCGCATTTCGTCTCTTTTACCATTGTTCCGCAAAACAGAGACTGATCGCCCTTCACAACCTGCGCTGCGCCTACCCGGAGAAGAGCGTGGATGAGATCGTCGCCATCGCCAAAGGCGTATACAAACATATCGCCATCGTGGCCTCTGAATTTTTCGAACTCCCATACATCACGAAAGAAACTCTTTCTGAATGGGTGGAGTTCGAGGGTCTGGAAAATTTCAATGATGCCCTGGCTGAAAACAAGGGCATCCTGTCCGTCTTGGCCCATTTCGGAAACTGGGAACTCATGCCCATCGTCCTGCCCATGGCGGCGCAGCCCGCGCATATCATCTACCGGCCCCTGGACAGTCCGATCCTCGATGACATGATGGCCTGGGTGAGAACCCTTCACGGGAATACCCTGATCGCGAAAGAAGGGTCTGCGAAAACGATCCGGAGGCTCCTTGGGAAAAACAAGGTCATAGCCATCCTGAGCGATCAGAACGTGGCGGCGCGAGAGGGTGTCTTTGTTGACTTCTTTGGTCGCCCTGCATGCACGGCCGTGGGAACGGCAGTTCTTGCCATGCGCACGGGTGCGCCGGTTCTCCCGGCTTTCACGCCCCGAATGGCGAACGGGAAATACAAGTTCATCATCAAACCGCCCGTGGAGATCAGCGTGACCGGCGACGACGAAGCCGACATCCTCACGAACACCCAGCGATTCACCCGAATCGTCGAGGACATGGTGCGGGAGTATCCCGACCAGTGGTTCTGGATCCACCAGCGGTGGAAGACGAAGTTATGTCAAAAAGAATAGAGGCGAAAGGGTTCGAGGGGTCAAGGATTCAAGGGTTCAAGTGAAAGCAAATGAATTTATCATTATCACATTTTATATTTTGTCATCCTCGCGAAGGCGGGGATCCAGGAACAAAATAAAATTCTGGATTCCTGATCAAGAGACTGTGTCGCAATTACCATTTTTGTCATTCCGTGCAAGCGAAGCGCGACACGGAATCCAGTATTTCCAGTAAGTTCTGGATGCCGGCTTTCGCCGGCATGACGGTGTTAATAGCGCTTTCTGCTATTACGACACATTCTCCAAGTCAGGAATGACGTGAGGGTTTCGCAACTTCCGGATATTTTGCCATGGGGAACAAGGATACGGAAAGTATGATGAAGGTTCGCTGCAAATCAGAGTTTCCCCTGCACCGTGTGCAAAATATCCTGGTGCGGAGCACCAACTGGATCGGCGATGTCATCATGACGCTCCCCGCCCTTGCCGCCGTGAGGAAAACGCTGCCCGGCGCGAAAATATCTGTTCTCGCGAAGCCCTGGGTGGCGGAGATTTACCATATCTGCCCCGACGTCGATGAAGTGATTCTCTTCCAGAGCCCGGGCATTCACAACGGCCTCGCGGGCAAGTTTCGGCTCGCGGCGGATTTGAAGAAAAAGAACTTTGACGCCGCCATTTTGCTCCAGAACGCCATTGAAGCGGCCATCATCGTTCACCTCGCCGGCATACCGGTCCGGGCGGGATACAACTCCGACGGCAGAGGATTCCTCCTCACCCACTCGGTCCAGCGGACAAAAGAAATCCGGAAGGTGCACCAGATCGACTATTACCTGGAAATGGTTAAAGCTCTCGGTTTTGAATCAGCGGGACGGGACGTGCGCCTGCTGCCGGAAAAGGACTATGCCGGGATTGCCGAAGAGATGCTCAAATCTTATGAAATGAAGAGCGGCGGGCCTCTGGTCGGGATCGCCCCGGGGGCAACCT
Source organism: uncultured Syntrophaceae bacterium (assembly GCA_964464185.1). Taxonomy (GTDB): domain Bacteria; phylum Desulfobacterota; class Syntrophia; order Syntrophales; family UBA4778; genus UBA4054. The sequence continues at coordinate 5,023 of CAYXFF010000117.1, forward strand.
ACGGCCCGGCAAAGATGTGGTTTTCAGACAGGTTTGCCCGCGTCGCAGACCGGCTCGTCGAGAACTTCGGCGCCCGGGTGCTGCTTTTCGGGAGCCGCGGCGACCATGACGCGGCCGGCAGCGTTCAGCAATACGCCTCACACCCTCTGACGAACATCTCGGGCCGGACAACTCTCAAAGAGGCCATCGCACTCATCGCCAGATGCGGTCTTTTCATTTCCAACGACTCCGGATTGATGCACGTGGCAGGAGCGCTGGGAATCCCGACGATTGCCATTTTCGGATCCACAAACCCGATCACCACATCCCCCGTGGGGGACCGGAGCGTTGTCATCACAAAGGCGGTGGACTGCAGCCCCTGCCTGAAAAAGACATGCCCCACGGACTTCCGGTGCATGGACCTGATC
>CAYXFF010000118.1:0-5391 GCA_964464185.1 uncultured Syntrophaceae bacterium
ATGTGCGGCCTGGCATCCGTCAGTATCTCCGATGGAGCTCCAAGATCGGCAAATGTTTTTTTTACCCATTCTGCTTTTCTGTTCTTTACGCGCGTGGTGAGCTTGCCGTCGGAAAAAGTGCCCGCGCCCCCTTCGCCAAAATGGACGTTGCTCTCCCTGTTCAGAATTCCTTCTCTCCAGAAAGAGGCTGTATCCGCCACGCGTTCCTGAACCGTCCGTCCCCTCTCCAGCAGAAGCGCGGGAATCCCATCTAAAGCAAGCGTCAGAGCGGCGAAAAGACCGGCAGGACCGCTGCCGATAACGATGGGCCTTTTATCCACGGGCATCTTCCTCGAAGAACGCGCCGATTCGGGTTCCTCTTCCACCGGCCTGATCTTCAGCCCTTCCCCCGCTTTCTCCAGCACCCCTTTTTCATCAGCCAGGCATGCATCCACCACGTAGACGAACCGGGGAGGGCGCTTTCTGCGGGCATCCAGAGACCGCCTCACCACTCGCAGCGATGTGATTTCGTCCGGGGAAATCCCGATATTTTCCGATATTTTCCGCGGAAGGAGTTCTTCCCCTTCATCGAGTGACAGGACTATGTCGAAAACACGGATCATCTTTTACAGTGCCTCACAATAGCCATTGCCTGAAAATGAAAAATTGTCTATATATCCCGTCTAAAGGAGAATTTCCGTGGCCTGGTATGCCGTTCACACGAGAAGCCGCCATGAGGACATGGTCCATAAAGGGCTGGCCCTGAAATCCATCAACACCTTTCTTCCCAAAATGGAAGTCTGGAGCCGGCGGAAAGACCGCAGAAAAAGAATTCAGATCCCCATGTTTTCAGGATACCTCTTCGTGGAACTCTCCCAGATGGATAACCATACCAAATTGAGCGTCCTCACGACACCGGGAGTTGTCAGAATTCTGGGGAAACCGCGCGGCCATGAGCCCATTCCGGTTCCCGATGAAAAGATCGATGCCATTCGCCGCCTCATCGAGTCAAAAGTCGAGATTCATTCCTATCAATACCCGAAAGCCGGTGAACCCGCCCGGATCGTCGACGGGCCCTTCAAGGATATCGAGGGCATTGTTCTGAAAACAGACCTGAAAAAGGACCTCTTTGTTATTTCCATCGACCTTCTCCAGCGTTCCGTGGCCATTGAACTCAAAGGATTTCAGATCGAGAGGATGTGATATCAGGTCTCCGATCCCTCAAAAGCCCGCGACGCCTCCTCTTCGAGAAGATGCCCGCAGCCCTGATACTTGGGCGAATAATGAAACAAAATCATACGCTTTGCCTCCGCCCTTCTTGCCAGCTGTCCCGCCTGAAGGGCCGTCAGATGATGTTTCTCCGCCGCCCTTTCCGCGTCGGCATCGAGAAAGCATGCCTCTATAAACAGGATCTCCGCGCTCCTCGACAACTCCACGACGCGCCGGGCATCTTCTTCACTATATCCGGTATCCGCCACATAGGCCATTTTCTGTCCTTGTGTTAATTTCACGACACGCTCCCTTAATTCACCAAGAGACAGAATTTTTTCGCCTTCTTTCCACCACGCCCTGACCGGTGTGTCATCCGACTCGTTTCTCATGATTTTGTTTTTCAGCTCCATCAGCCACGATCCAACCGGAAGGCCCATCTCCACAAGCGCGCTCTTCTTGATATTGACGCTCATCTTTTCCTCCAAAGCAAAGGCGAGGGATGGAACTTTGTGCCGGAGAAACGCCCCTTTGACGAAGAAAAAAGGCGCATCTAGAATGATGCCTGAAAACTCTTTTCTCACGACGGGTGTTACTGGCCGAAAGGCATCCTGACATCGGTATTCCCTGGTCATGCTTTCACCGGGATGGACTTCCGTGACCGAGAGCAGGAAATCATTGGTGTAATTCTCCACGAGGTTCCACGTATAGGCGCCCAGCTTGCTCTCCACGTTGCCGATGAAACCGGGGGGGCCAAAGAGCGAGAGGTGCTTGTCCCGGCCCAGGCAAACCCGGAGGAGGTGATCAAAGCCGATAAAGTGGTCCATGTGGGTGTGGGACACAAAAATATGATTGATCTTCAGGAGCTTTCTCGTGGGAAGAGCATGCAGGTCACCGAGGTCAAAGAGCATGGCCTCGCGCTTGAACTTGAATTCCACATAGACGCCCGGGTCCCCGTATGGATCATTGATCAGGTGAGCATTGAACAAGGGATGTTCCTCTCTTCCGTTTTCCAAAATGGCGATTTCTGTTTATCTATCCTTTTATCCCCGGACTGGCAACACGATTTTTTTCTTTTTCCTTAAAAACAATTTGACAACACACCGGATATGCGTTATGCGCACTCCATTCTTTTGTAAACACGCGACCATTCAAGCAAAAGGAGATCCTTTGCCGTCGAAGGGCTATATCGAAATCAACCGGGAGTTATGCAAGGATTGTCATCTCTGCATATACGCCTGCAAGAAGGCTTTGATCGTCACCACCCAGGAGTTCAATTCAAAGGGATACCATCCCGTCAAAGTTGAGAAACCCGAGGAATGCACGGGCTGCACCCTCTGCGCCATCACCTGTCCTGAAGTAGCCATCGAGGTTTACCGTGAATAAGATCCTCATCCAGGGAAACCATGTCATCGGGGAAGCGGCGATACGGGCCGGCTGCCGGTTCTATGCCGGCTATCCCATCACGCCCCAGAACGAATTGACGGAATACATGGCGGAAAACATCCGCAAGGTGGAAGGGGGAACCTTCATCCAGGCGGAAAGCGAGATCGCGGCCATCAACATGGTCCTGGGGGCAAGCGCCGCGGGCGCCCGGGCCATGACCTCTTCATCCAGTCCCGGCATCTCTCTCAAGCAGGAAGGCATCTCGTCAATGGCCGCCGATGAGCTTCCCGGCGTCATCGTCAACATCATGCGGGGCGGGCCCGGTCTCGGGAATATTCTTCCCTCACAGGGAGATTATTATCAGGCCACCCGAGGAGGCGGGCACGGGGATTACCGGACCATCGTGCTTGCGCCCGACTCCGTCCAGGAACTTGCCGATCTGACCATGGACGCTTTCGATCTCGCGGACAAGTACAGAAACCCGGTGCTGATTCTGGCGGACGGAATGATCGGACAGATGATGGAACCTGTCGTCTTCGGGGAACCCAGGCCCAGAAAGTACGATGAAAGATATGTCCTGAAGGGCGCGGGCAAGGGCAGGAGCAGATTCATCCGGGGTCTGATCCTGGACGCCCTCAAGATGGAGGAGCACAACTGGAAACTCCATCGGAAATACCAGGCCATTGAACAGAGAGAAAAGCGCTGCGAGGTCTCCCGGACGGAGGACGCCGATCTTCTGATTATCGCCTATGGAACGGCGGCGAGGATCGCGAAGGGCGCCATCAAGAGGTCCCGGGAAGCGGGCATGAAGGTCGGTCTCATCAGGCCCATCACCCTGTGGCCTTTCCCGGACCATGTGATCAGGGAATTCTCGGACAAGGTGGAAAACTTCCTTGTCTTTGAAATGAACACCGGCCAGATGCTCGACGATGTCAGGCTCGCCCTCAACGGACGAGGCCATGTCCATTTTTACGGCAGGCCCGGAGGGGTTGTACCGACACCGGTGGAACTGGCAAAAGTCATCGCTCATCATTACAACAATAACCGGTCCATGGATGAGGATTGAAAGTTAAAGGATTCTGAAGAATCATGAAGAAGGTTTTTGGGAAACCGGAATCACTGAAGGACGCGATCTTTCACTACTGTGCAGGATGCGGTCACAGCATCACCCACCGATTGATCGCGGAAGTGATCGATGAAATGGGGATCCGGGACATCACGATCGGCATCCCGCCGGCGGGCTGCGCCGTGCTGGCTTACAACTACTTTGACATCGACATGCTGGAAGCCCCGCACGGCAGGGGCTGCGCCGTTGCGACAGGCATGAAGCGGACGCTGCCGGACAGGGTCATCTTTTCCTATCAGGGCGACGGGGACCTGGCGGCCATTGGCACGGCGGAGACCTTTCACGCCGCGAACCGGGGCGAAAACATAACGGTCATTTTCATCAACAATGCCGTATACGGCATGACGGGAGGACAGATGGCGCCCACCACGATTCTGGGACAGGCTTCCACGACATCCCCCCCCGGCAGGAACGCCATCCTCGACGGCTATCCGGTGCGCATGAGCGAAATCCTGGCTCAGCTTGAAGGCACGAAATACATCGAGCGCTGCGCCGTCAATACCCCGTCCAGCATCATGCGAACCCGAAGAGCCATTAAAAAAGCCTTCCAGTATCAGATGGACGATGTCGGATTCACCATGGTGGAAATCCTCTCTCAATGTCCGACCAACTGGAAAATGACGCCCATTGACGCCTGCAGGTGGATCGATGAGGTCATGGCCCTGTCCTTTCCGCCCGGTGTGATCAAGGACATAAAAGGAAAAGGCTGAGTCCATGATGACCAAAACAATATTTGCCGGGTTTGGAGGACAGGGTGTCCTGATGATGGGTTACAGCTATGCCCACGCCGCGATGAATGAAGGATACGAAGTGACCTATCTCCCGTCCTATGGAGCTGAGGTCCGGGGCGGAACGGCCAACTGCACGGTTGCCGTATCGGACGACGAGATCGCCTCCCCCATCGCCTCGGAACCCGACTATCTCGTGGTGATGAACAACCCCTCCCTTTACACGTTTCAAAACCGGCTCACCCTGGGCGGAGTGATTTTTCTGAATTCCTCAATCATTGAGGCCCGTCCCACCCGCAAGGATCTGGAAATCTGCGAGATCCCGGCCGGCGAGATAGCCACGGAACTCGGCAACCCAAGAGTTCAGAACATTGTCGTCATGGGAGCCTATGTCAAAAAGACGGGGCTGATCTCTCCGGATGCTTATCTGAAGAGCTTGAAGAAAATCATGGGAGAAAAGAAAAAATCCATCATGGATGTCAACCGGAAGGCTTTTACGGCGGGATATGAACTGCTGAGTTAGCAGGAGGAGTCACTACCCGATGGCAGTCAAGCAAATATCCGTTCAACTGGACAATATTCCCGGCTCGCTGGCAAGGCTGGTGGACATTCTGGATAAAGAGGGCATCAGTACCAAGGCAATCGCAGCGGCCAGTATTGCTGAGGACAGCACCGTGCGTCTTGTCGTCAACGATCCCGAAAAAGCGGTCACCGTCCTAGAAAGCTTCAATTTCAAGTATGACGTGTCGCCGGTCATTGCCGTCGAGGTTCCCGGCCATCCCGGGGGAATGAACGCCATCGTCAAGCCCCTGAGCAAAGGTGATGTGAACATCCACTATATCTACACCACCATCGAGCGGCTCGGCAAGGAAACGATCCTTATTCTCGGCGTCGACAAGATCGACGAAGCCACCCGGATCCTCAAAGAGCACTGGATTCACTTTGTCGGCGACAAGGTATACA
>CAYXFF010000119.1:0-2975 GCA_964464185.1 uncultured Syntrophaceae bacterium
GCCCGGACCGTCGTGCTGGACGCTGTCCTGTCGTTCAAGTTGCTGGTGCCGCTGTTCGCGTCGTTCCAACTGTTTGAAAGGACCGTTACGGCATCACCGAGAATTGATGCCGGGTTGCCCGCCGTGTTATAATCGCCCTTGATATAAACGGGATTATTGGATGCCACGGTCAGGCCGCTCGAAGGGGTGGAGGCGCCGTTCGTCAGTCGGACGGATTTGGAATTGTCCGTCTGATTTACATACAGGATGCCCGCGTCCGACCCGCTTGGAGGGTTGTTCAGCGCGCTCATGGCCGTCGAGCTGCTCTGCAGTTTGCCAATATCAATCTCCGTGACCGTGACCACCTTGTTTTCTCTCTTGTCGGTAAACGATTTGGTGGCCAGGGGGTTGACATTCTTCGCTGCTGTTCCCCCCGCGTCAATTTTCAGGGTTCCATTTGTATTTTTGTAGTTGGGATCATAATACCGGATATCGACGGCATTTCCATTTTTGTCCTGTGCCGAGCCATCAATAATTCTGAGACCCGCCTGTGCATACATGCTGCCCGAACCCGTCGAACTGATCAGATCTCTTGGATTCCCGGTAGTTGTCGGAACGTTCAAGGGTTTGACGCCCATGTCTTCGCTCTGGACCCTTCCGCCCCACCTCGTTGTCGCATCGTTAGCCCAGTTGGCGCTGTTACTGTCTATGTTCATCGACTGGTAAGCACCGTTTTGATCTTTGATATTAACGGTGCCCGTACTGTATGAGCGCGAATCTTTATGAGCGTGAAGGATATCGCCGGCGGAGGTTATCTTGGAATCGATGGAGCACGTGCCGCCGTCGGCATTCAGATAAATACTGTGGTTCGAATGGATCCTGCCGCCGGTGAAGATCATGTTCGCGCCCGGCAATATTTCCAGGTCGTTCTGGTAGAATATGCCGAACTGGAATATGGGGATCAGATTATCCTTGACCATGAGATCGATCCTGGCCGAGGCGCTTGTCCCATTCACGCGGGCCTTCGATGTGATCTGGTAATCAGTGACATAGGCCGTCAATCCCTCATAGGTGCCGCCGATAACTCCCAGCTGCTGCGTGCCGACCGCCGCAACGCTGAACGTATCAAACGTATAGCCGCTGACGGCCGGAGCGGTGATATTGACCGTCGGGTTTATGATCTGAAGGGCTTCCTGAAGCTTGGTGAATCCGTATTCGATCCCGGCCTCGGAGGCGTAGAATGCCTGTGTGCCCAGTCTGTAGTTGCTGCTTATTTTCAAATCCGTCATGGACGTCATCACGTTGGAACTGCCGATCAGGATCAATATGGAAACGAGAATGAGAACGATGACGAGAACCATGCCCTGTTCGTTTTTATGCACTCGCCTGCCTGTCCGTATCTTTTTCATTGGCCTGTCTCCCCTTCTCAATAGAAAAGATTTCTTGGGGTCACATAAGTTGTTAACGTGTACGTTCGATACCCGCCATTGGCCGTGTAGGCCGGATCCGGCTTGTTCGTTTTCCCGGTGATGCTGATCCTGATCTGACGAACCAGCGAAGAAGTGGTTGTCACATTCCCGGCTGAATCCAGATAGGCAAATGTAAAGGCCTGGACGTTTTCCATGAAAGGCTGATCCCCGCCCCCGACATTTCTCGTAATCCGTTTATTCGCGGAATCGAACTTGTAAATGACGTCTTCCGCACCGGCAATGGCTCCGTTTCCATCCAGATCAAATTTCAATTCGAGCTGCGTTGAACTCACCGTGATGCCGCTGAAATTAGCCACTCCCGCAGGATCATATCCCGCCATCCGGACATCCATGGTGATGGTCTCTACCCCCGCCCTGACATTCTGCTGCATCTCGGCGACCTGTTCTTCAATATTGAACCTCTTGTTCTGTATCGTAAAAACACCGTAAAAAGCGGCAAGCGCTATCATACCCACACCGAGCGCCACGAGCAGTTCCACAAGCGAAAAACCTCTCTCGCCGCCGCGCAACTCAAAGATACGATGATATTTTCTCATACCGCACACACTCATTTTTTTGTGATAAATGTAACCAACTGGACATTGCGAGCAACGCCGCGCCAGTTCCAGCTGACCGTCACGGTCAGCGTCTTGATGTCCGTATCCGGGGTATTGTTTAGTACATTCCAGCTCCTCGTATAAAGAGTTGAAAGGGGGTTGCCCGGGTCATTATGGCTGCCTGCCGTTAAATCCGCGTGGTCGTACCCCTCTCTCTTTAAAACCTCAATCTTCTCCTGCGCCAGATTTGTGGCCGTGGTCACCTGTTGGCTGAAGGCATTCCCCTTGATCACGCTGGTCGTGACCGATATCAGGCCCAGGAGTGAAACGACGAAAATCATGATGGCGACGATAACCTCCAATAACGTGAAACCACTGTCATATGGCCATCTGTTCATCCGGTGATCCTTTCCGGCAGGATTCGGGGGAACCCTCCCTGCCGGCAATTCATTTAATGAAGGAATTTGACCCATCGGCGAAGCCTTTCGTTATTGGATCACTGCGCGCCCTGTTGTGGCGAGGCTTACGGTCCTCGTTCCAGCTGGATTGGTCAGGCTGATGGTCGTTCCGTTCGCCGTCCCGTTCAAATTGAAAACAGGATCTACGGTCGCCGTGAAGGTGACACCGGGATAATCATTCTGAACATCCCTGGTCTGAACAGTACCCTCTCCGTTGCTGACCGTGCCGTTGTTGTCCGCATCATCGCATATTGTGTACTGATGGTTGCTGAAAAAGAATATTTTCACTTTTCTGTTCTGGCTCACAGCGGTCATCCTCGCCGACATGAAATCCGACATGACCTGCCTGGCAGCCCCGTTGAGCCTTCTCTGCATTATGTATTGCCTGAAATTCGGTATAGAAATGGCCGCCATAATCGCGAGAATCGCGAGGACAACCATCACTTCAATAAGAGTAAACCCCCGTTTGCCTCTTATCTTCAACATTTTACAGTCCTTTAACCCCAGTAAAA
>CAYXFF010000119.1:3075-5388 GCA_964464185.1 uncultured Syntrophaceae bacterium
CCGAGAAGAGAACTGACCAGCAATATGAAAATCAGGGACTGCCAGCCGAAAAAGGCCCCCAGCATGGCGAGAAGTTTGATGTCTCCCCCTCCCATCCCCTCTCTTTTTGCAAGCAGCTCGTATCCTACAGCTATAAGATAAAATATTCCACCCCCAAGAAACATGCCCAGAATAGAATCCAGGAAAGAAACGCCCATGACGGTGACGGAAATAATGACAGACAGAGGGATCCCCGGAAGAGTGATCACATCTGGAATAATACCGTGTTCCAGGTCGATGAAGGTCACGACGACAAGAACCGCCGTAAAGAGAAATGTAAAGATGAAATGAAGCGAGAAGCCGTAGTGCCGGAAAAGAAAGACGGCCATTACCGCCGTGATCAGCTCGACCGTAATGTAACGGGGGGATATCTTCTGCCCGCAATCCCTGCACCGCCCCCTCAGGAAAAGATAGCTCAGAACAGGGATATTATCATAGGGCCGGATGGGGTGACCGCAGCCTGGACACGACGAGGCAGGAAATACCAGGGATTTTTCTTCTGGAATTCGGTAAATACAAACGTTCAGGAAGCTCCCGACAACGGCTCCAAATATGGCTATGAAGACATTCAACAGGAAATTCATGGTCCCTCGTAAGTCACTGCCACCCAGGGGGAACAATTCAGTGCGACTGGGAAATTCCCATGTTCGGAAGGTATGGTGAGGGGAGTCGAGTTTCGCCCGGCAGTCCTGCCACCCTATCCCATGAGCACGGAATTTAGGCCAGTAACTTTGCGTCCCACCCTTTCAAGTGGTTTGCCCTTTTCAGGCTTTCGCCGTCACTTGACGGTTTTTATTCTTTCTGATTACTTTATTAATCGATAAATGGGTTCTTGTCAATAAAAAATTCGGTTATTTTAGCGCTTTACTTTTTCAGCCGTCTTTCCTGCTCCAGTCGTAGGGGATATCGTTCTCATGGGGGTGCACCCTGAACTCATCGGGCTGATTGTACCGGTAGACCGCCGTGGGTGTATTCACCACAATGGCCTCTTCTTCGGAGACGCACTTGAAGCCGTGATAGACATAGGGGGGAATGTGAACAATGATGGGGTTGTGCTCGCCGGCAAAGAACTCGTTCACCTCGCCAAAGGTTTTTGATCCTTTCCGGGCATCATAGAGAACGATTTTCATCATGCCTTTCAGGACGGCCATGTTGTCGGACTGTTTTTTGTGATAATGCCAGCCCTTCACCACGCCGGGATACGCCGTGGTCATGTAAACCTGGCCGAAGGACTGGAACATCTCGTCATCTTTCCGCAAAATTTCCATCAGCCTTCCCCGCCCATCGGCGATGACCTTCAGCTTCTTGACCTTCACGCCCTCAATCATGCCTGATCCCCTTTTTTATTAAATCTGCCTTTTCGCAACTTCCCAATTTCCCAACTTCTCAGCTTCCTATATGTTGTTCGCCCCCGTCTTTGCCACCATGTTTCCCGCGTACTGAAGCGACTCGAATGTTCCGGCATCAGACCACCAGCCATCCAGAACATCCCAGGTAATCTTTCCTTCCCTGATGTAAAAGTTGTTCACGTCCGTTATCTCCAGTTCCCCTCTCTCCGAAGGTTTCAGCGTTTTTATGAAATCAAAGACCTTCCGGTCATACATGTAGATTCCGATGACGGCATATGAGGACGCCGGTTTCGAGGGCTTTTCGTCAATGCGGATGATCTTTCCGCCGTCAAAAGCGGGAACCCCGAAGCGCTGGGGATCAGGGACTTCCTTGAGCATGATCTTGGCCCCATCTTCCTGCCTCCGGTAAGATTCCACCGCCTGCCGGATGTTCTTCTCGATGATGTTGTCACCGAGGACGACCACGATCTTATCCCTGTCCGCGAAGTGCTCGGCAAGGCTCAGGGCAGCCGCAATTCCCCCTTCGCCTTCCTGATAGGTATAATTCAAGTGCTTCAGGCCGAAATCCTTCCCGTTTCCGAGAAGCCGGAGAAAATCCCCGGCATTGTTCCCGCCCGTCACGATCAGGATCTCATCAATGCCTGCGTTCACCAGGGTCTTGATGGGATAATAGATCATGGGTTCTTGGTAGACGGGAAGCAGGTGCTTGTTCGTGACCTTCGTCAATGGATACATCCGGGTTCCCAGACCGCCTGCCAACACAACCCCTTTCATGCCCTCTCCCTTCCTTCTGCGATGAATGAAAAATAAAATCTCGCGGATTGGGAAGCCCTATAACATATTTTTACTTACCTCAACAATAAAAACGTGTCCGCGGCTGCCCGTCACGCTGCAATGGAAGAGGGCAAAACTATTGTCTATCTCT
>CAYXFF010000120.1:0-5387 GCA_964464185.1 uncultured Syntrophaceae bacterium
ATCCGGATTGTCGTGAATCAGGATCAGGACTTTCCTTTTCCTCCTGACGATCTGTCCCAACTTTTCCAGGAAAGCCTTATTTTCATTATTGGTGTTCATCATCGGCTCCCTTTTGACGGTTCATTATACCATATCCTTGTCCCGACTCTCCGAGAGTGCTCTAAAAGGGTGCTGAAAAACACGCTTTTCATCAGGCTTTTCAAAAGCTTGTCCCGTACTTGATACGGGACGTTTAGATGCAAGGGGCGCAGCGCAGCATGCAGGCGCTGTCCCCGCGAAAGCGGGGATGAGCGTTTTTCAACAGCCTGCTAAACCGCGCAGGGCGCGGAGCGCCCGGGCAGCAGTTCCATCCTGTGCCGCCTCACCGGCCATTCCGACTGCACCAGAATCTCTCTGATCTTCGAAAGAGGCAGGATGCGGTAATTCATCTGAAGCGCCCCTTTCAGCAGCTCTTCGAAATACCTGTCCCAAACCCCTCCCTCCGCTTCGGCATGGACGGGAAGGATGTGGGTCTGACCGTCTTCCAGAATCCTCAGAATGCGCGACACCCCTTCATCGACCCCAATCTCCTCAAAGCAGGGGAGATCCGAGGGTATTTCCAGAAGACCCGGTATATCATGGACAAAGGGCTCGGTCGCCCGCGTGCAGCTCAGATACTGAAAGGGATATTTCGCGGCAACCTCAAGCGCCCTTTCGTCAATGAGCCAGGCAGGCGCACCGAAAGAAGAGGGCTCCCTTCCAGTCATCCCGCGATAGGCCTCCACGCCTCTTTTAAACCAGTCCTCTATCCAGCCGTAAGAACGCACCGGCAGCTCATCCTGCCACCTCCGGTGATCCCAGGCATGAAATTCAGCATCATGTCCAGCCGACAGAATGTCTTCGACCAGGCTCGGAAAAGAGAGAGCAATCATGGGTGAGGGGAGCAGGGTGCCGTAAAGAGCCGTTCTCCATCCATAGAGCCGCCCGGCCCCTGTTCTCATCATCTTTTTCAGAAAAAGCGGGTTTTTAACGAGTTGAAGAACGGCACGGCCGGAAGAATCCGGCCCCATGCTCAAAAAAAATGTTCCTTTGACATTGAAATCCCGGAGGATGGTGAGAAGACGGGGAACACCCCTTTTCATGCCGATATGGGTGTCCACATCGATCTTGAGTCCCAGAATATTGGCTTCACTGCTTTTAATGGCTCTTCACCCGGGGTAATATAATTCCAAGCACGGTAAGGGGCTAAAGGCAAAGGGCTAAGGGAAAAAGGAGAAGAGACAAAAAACTTTTCCTTCGCAGTGCTTTTATTGTTTTTACCTTTAGCCTTTTGCCATTAGCCTTTAGCCTTTTTTATTCGTTTTCTTCCAGAAACGCATGGAGCGTCATCCGCAGGGAATCCTCAAGTCCGATTTTCGGTTCCCAGCCAAGAAGTTTTCGGGCCTTCTCGATGCTAGGCTTCCGGGTGTAAATGTCCTGGTATCCTTTGCCATAATATTGTTCCGCTGACATTTCGATGATCGGTGAGAATTCCCCGTCGTCCCTGTGCCGGGGATGATCCATGAAGATTTTCTTAAGAATATGAGCCAGTTCCTTGATAGAGCATTCATTCCCGGGGTTACCGATATTGATGATCTGGTTCCTGCAGCAGTTTTTGCTGTTTTCGAGAATCTTCAGAAGGGCATCGATACCGTCATCCACATAGGTGAAGCATCTTTTCTGATGACCGCCGTCCACAAGGGAAATAGGCCTCTTCATCAGAAGCTCCGCAATAAATTGCGTGACGACTCTGGAACTTCCCTCTTTCGCCGTATCCAGAGAATCCAGCCTCGGACCTATCCAGTTGAATGGCCTGAAGAGGGTGAATTCCAGATGCCCCCTTGTTCCGTGAGCATAGATCACACGGTCCAGCAGCTGCTTGCAGCATGAGTAGATCCAGCGCTCCTTCTGAATGGGGCCCACGACAAGAAACGTCTCATCTTCCTTGAACTCCGGGTCTTTTGAGTCGCCGTAGACCTCGGAGGTGGAAGGGAAGACGATCCTTTTTCGATATTTGACGCATTGTTTCACGATATCGAGATTCATTTCAAAGTCAAGATTGAACACACCGATGGGATCCTCCACGTAAAGCTTTGGCGTCGCGATGGCAACAAGGGGGATAACCACATCGCATTTCTTGATGTGGTATTCGATCCACTCCCTGTTGATGGAGATGTCTCCTTCAAGGTAATGGAATCGTGGATGATGAAGGGCCTTATCCAGTCTGTCGAAGGCCAGATCCATTCCGTAAACCTCCCAGTCTGTCCTGTCCAGTATCCGGTTGGTCAGGTGATGGCCGATGAAACCATTGACACCGAGTATCAATATCTTCATTTTAGAATGACACCTCTCTTTTCATCGAAATATTCAAAAATCAAACGGCCGGTCATGCGCGAGCCGTTCACCTCGATATCAAGAAGCTTGAGCCTTCCGTCCGCTGCCCGGACATAAACATCTTCCCCCTCCATCTCAACGGTACCCGGCACGGGACCGGGATCGGCGCTGCGCTCCGGAGAAGCCCGCCAGATAAGCATCTTTCTCCCGCCAAGACCGGTGAATGCTCCCGGATAGGGTTCCGTAACGGCCCGCACGAGATTGTAGGTCCGTTCGACAGGCCATGACCAGTCAATTTTTCCGTCTTCCGGCTTCCTTCCCCCAAAATAACTCGCTCTCTCCGGATCCTGGGGAATACGGGGCGCCGTTCCTTTTTTTATCAGAGGAAGAAGTTCACCCAGAAGCACTCCGGCTCCGGCACAGAGTTTCTCGTAGAGGGTAGCGGCCGTATCCTCCGGACTGATCCATATCTCCCTCTGACCGACGATGTCTCCCGCATCGGCCTTTTCGATCATGTGGTGGAGCGTTACACCTGTTTTCTTCTCACCTTTGACAAGCACCCAATTTACGGGACACCTTCCGCGATAGGCCGGCAGCAGGGAGCCGTGGAGGTTATAGGCCCCCGCAGCCGGGATCCTTAAAATCTCGGTATTCAGAAGCTTCCGGTAATAAAATGAAAAAAGAATGTCCGGTGCCATTCTTCTAATTTTTTCTATCCATTCCGGCGTGTTGACTGTTTCCGGACAGAAAACAGGAATCCTGTTATTCTCCGCCCAGTCCACCACGGATCCGAACCAGATGTTTTCTCCGGGATCGTCCCGGTGAGAGAAAACGGCCGATATCGCGATCCCGTTTTTTTTCAGCGCCTCAAGCCCTGCGAGCCCCATATTGTGGTAGGCAAATGCAACGGCTCTCATGGATGGTTTTTCTCATCAGCGGCTGCACGGCCGGCAGGGGTTCCCGAATCAGAACCGGCAGAACCGGATTGATAAATTCTCTCAATCACAAATTCCGGCCTCTTTCTTACCTCACGGTAAATCCGGCCTATATATTCTCCCATGACGCCCAGGGCAAAAAACTGAAAACCCACAAAGGCAAAGAGAATGGCGAAGAGAGTAAATACGCCTTCGGCGGCCCAGCGGGCGCCATAGGCAAGCCGGGCGATTCCCAGGACGGCACCGAAGGATACGCCGAGAATAGCCATCCCGATCCCGGTATACATGATCAGCTTCAGGGGAAAATCGGAGAAGGAAGAGACGAGGTCAAACTGAAGATTGATAAGTTTCCTCAGAGAATAATGGGAGACACCGGCGTGGCGTTCCTCATGGCTCACTTCGATCTCCGTCACGTTCTTGGCGAAATAGGTGGCCAGCGCGGGGATAAAAGTGGACTGCTCATGACAGGCGATCATCCGCTCCACAACACCTCTCCGGTAAGCCCTCAGCATGCACCCCCAGTCCGTCATGTTGACTCTGGTTATCTTCCTTGCCACGATATTGACGATTTTTGAGGGAAGGGTCCTGAAAATCGAGTCCTGTCTCTCCTTTCGTATGGAGCCTACAACATCGAATCCCCCTTCTTCCATAACGGTTACAAGCCGGGGAATCTCTTCCGGCGGGTTCTGGAGGTCTGCGTCCAGTGTCACGATAATGTCGCCCTTCACGACAGAAAAGCCCGAAAAGACGGCGGCATGCTGCCCGTAATTCCTCGTCAGCTCCACGACTTTTATTTCAGGCCACCGGGTAAAACCTCTGAGCAGGGTGAGACTGTTGTCCCCGCTTCCATCATCCACAAAGATGATTTCATAGGGTCTTCCCATCCCTGTCATGACGGTCCTCAGGCGATCCATGAGCCCGGGCAGGCTCGCTTCTTCGTTGTACACCGGAATGACCAGGGAAATCATGGTTGCTTCAGCCATGTCGCAATATCTCCTTGACGGCGTCACAGACATAGTGAACATCATGGTTCTTCATGCCCGGATAAAGGGGAAGGGACAATATTCTTTCGGCGCTCCTGTCTGTCTCTTTCAATCTCCGCGTCTTGCGCCCCCGCATTTTCCGAAGATAGGTCAGGCGATGTCCCGCGGGGAAATGGAGCCCGTACCCGATGTTGTATTCCGACAACCGCCTCATGAACGCTTCCCTGTCCATGGAAAGGATCTTGACAATGAAGAGGTGCCAGGAATGGACGTGAGGGTAATCCGGAATGCCCGGCAGGTCCAGTCCCGCCGTTCCTTCCAGACCCTGCCGGTAAAGCGCCGCGAGTTTCGCCCGTCGTCGGTTCATGGCGTCCACTCTGGATAACTGAGCAAGACCCAGCGCCGCCTGCATGTCCGTCAGGTTGTATTTGAACCCCGGCGCCTGGATATCGTATTCGGGGTTTCCTCCCTTCCCATACCGCTTCCAGGCATCCCGCTCGATGCCGTGAAAACGAAGCAGTCTCAGCCGCGATTCCAGCCGCTCATCGCTGTGAGTGATCATGCCCCCTTCACCGGTGGTGATGTTCTTGATGGGGTGAAAGGAAAATATGGCCACGCCTCCAAATCCGCCCGCGTGTTTCCCTTTATAATACGTCCCGACGGCATGCGCCGCATCCTCGATAACGGTCAGGCGATACTTTCTCGCAAGAGCGCGGATCCTGTCCATGTCGGCAGGCGCTCCCGCAAAGTGCACGGGAACAATCGCCCTTGTCTTTTTCGTAATGCGTTCTTCAATGACATCCGGCTTGATGTTGAGGGTGTCATACTCTACATCCGCAAAGACGGGCCTCGCTCCGGTAAGGGCAATCATGTTCAGCGTTGAGGCAAAGGTCATGGATGGCGTGATGACTTCATCTCCCTTTCCAATGCCCAGCGCCAGCAAGGTAAGATGCATGCCCGCCGTCGCCGAGGAAAGAGAAACGGCATGGGACGATCCGGTCAGCGTGCAGAATTCGTCCTCAAAGGCCTTGCAGAGGGGTCCCGTGGTAATCCATCCCGACTTCAGGCATTTCACCACCGCCCGGATTTCCGCTTTCCCGATGGACGGCCTGCTGAA
>CAYXFF010000121.1:0-1654 GCA_964464185.1 uncultured Syntrophaceae bacterium
AGAGGGGATAATGCTGGAAATCCGATTTCATGGTCGCGGCGGCCAGGGAACGGTGGTCGCCACAATTCTCCTTGCCAAAGCCTTCTTCCAGGCCGGATATCAGGTGCAGAGCTTCCCCTTTTTTGGCGTGGAACGCCGCGGAGCCCCTGTCGAAGCCTACGTCCGGGTGGGTAAAGAAAAGATTCTCCTCAGGACCAATGTCAGCACCCCGGATCACGTCGCCGTCCAGGATCAGACCCTGCTGAACAGCATTGACGTGACAAGAGGGCTCAAACCCGGCGGTTGGGTCCTCCTGAACAGCCCCGCTCCTCCCGCCGATCTTAAACCCTTTGAAAAATTCAATCTGGCTTGGGTGGATGCGAACAGTATCGCCCTGAAGCACCATCTGGGCACCCGTACCCATCCCATCGCCAATACACCCATGATAGGCGCCTTTGCGCGAATTCTGGGCATGCCCCCGATCGAGGCGATCGTGGCGGCCATCCGGGAAGATGTCCCCGGCGAAGTGAAAGCCAATGTACAGGCGGCGGAGGAAGCATACAAGGCAGTGAAAACATCAAATCAGGCATTGGGCGTTAGGCATAAGGCATAAGGAAGTTTGTGTATAAACGAAACAAGGGTAGGGGAGAATACAGCTGATCAGTATGCTTAAAGACACCTTTATTTTATGTGATATTATTTTATTTGTTTTCCTAACGCCTGTTGCCCGATGCCCAATGCCTGACCCAATTAGAATTTAGAATTTCCCCTGAAGGGTTTCAAGAATGGCAGGTTCAAAAGCATTGAAAAACACTGTGCCTCTTTTCATGCCCCGTTCTTACATGTCCACGGAGGTCAACAAGACGGGATCCTGGAGATTCCTGCGGCCGCGTTACGACGAAAAGACGGCTCCCTGCAGTGCCGCTTGCCCGGCCGGAGAGGATATCGCCCGGATTGAGATGCTCACCACCCAGGGTCTTTTCAAGGAGGCCTGGGAGACCATCCTGAGGGAAAACCCCTTTCCCGCCGTCTGCGGGCGCGTCTGCTTCCATCCCTGCGAGGGCGTCTGCAACCGGGGGGAATTCGACTCCGCCGTCGCCATCCACGTCATGGAGCGCTTCCTTGCCGAAACGGCGCTTCGCTACGATCTCAAGCCCCTTCTGGAGCGAAGCCCTGGGAAGAAGGAAAAAGTCGCCATCGCGGGCGCCGGCCCTTCCGGGCTTTCAGCGGCCTGTTTCCTGAACCGCCTGGGATATGCCTGCGACGTCTTCGAGGCCGCCTCCGAACCCGGAGGAATCCTTCGCTGGGGTATCCCCGAATACCGCCTCCCTCTCTCTGCCCTGAGGAGTGAGATCGCGCGGATTGAAAGCGAGGGTGTCCGCATCATCACAAACAAGCGGCTGCCTGCAGACTTTGTCGCCGGAATCGGGGGAAACTACGATGCCGTCTTTATCGGGTGCGGCCACGGCAGGACCACGATGCTCCGGATCCCAGGGGAAGATTCAAGCGGAGTGGAAGACGGGCTCGAGTTTCTGAACAAAATCCGCAGCGGTGCGGCACCGCCGGTGGATGGGCTTTCCGCTGTGATCGGCGGGGGCAACGCGGCCGTGGATGTGGCAAGGAGCATCCTGCGCCTTGGCGGAAAAGCGGTCATCCTATACAGGCGCCGCCGCCA
>CAYXFF010000121.1:1754-3578 GCA_964464185.1 uncultured Syntrophaceae bacterium
TCCGCCCGGCAGGCAAAGGAACGTCCTCGTACTCGAAAACTGCGTTCTCGTGAACCGGGCAAAGGGACCCGCCGTCGTTTTCGGGGGAGACCTGACCAATGAGACAAAAAGCGTGGCGCACGCGGTGGCCTCGGGAAAAGCGGCGGCGATCGCTCTGGACACGTTCTTCCGTGAAGGTTTCAAGGCCGTCCGGAGCCGGTTGAAAAGCTGCGCCGTGGGAAAAGGAAAGGCCCTCTCCATGGAGATTTACATGGGCGGAGAGCGCCGTCTCAGAAATCCCCATGTGGTCCGCTTTGGTGAGATCAACACGGACTATTTCCATTTCGCGCCGCGGATCACGCAGCCGCGGCTCATGAAAGAAGAGCGCCTCAGCACCTTTAAAGAGATCGACCTCAAGATTTCTGCGAACCTCGCCATCCGCGAGGCGGAACGATGCTTCAACTGCGGCGTCTGCAACCGCTGCGACAACTGCTACCTCTTCTGCCCGGACCTCGCGGTGATCCGTGAAAAGGATCTCGTCGGGCGCCTCATCAACTATGACTACTGCAAGGGGTGCGGCCTATGCGTGGTGGAATGCCCGCGCAACGCCATGACCCTGGAGGAGGAAAAACGATGAAGCGGGTCCTGGAAGGAAGCCATGCCGTCGCCGAAGCCGTCCGGCTCGCGAAGGTTCAGGTGATCAGCGCCTATCCCATCACGCCGCAGACCCACATCGTGGAGATCCTCTCGGATTACTGCTCCACTGGAAAATTGAACGCCAAGTTCCTCCGCGTGGAAAGCGAGCATTCCGCTCTCGCCGCCCTCATCGGAGCCCAGAGCAGCGGCGTCAGGACCTTCACGGCCACTTCATCCCAGGGGCTTGCTCTCATGCACGAGCTTCTCCACTGGACTTCCGGCGCGAGGCTCCCCATCGTCATGGCCGAGGTAAACCGGGCTCTGGGGCCGGGCTGGAACATCTGGACGGACCAGACGGACAGCCTCGCCCAGCGCGACACGGGCTGGATCCAGCTTTACTGCGAGGACGGCCAGGAGGTTCTGGATACGACCCTTCAGGCCTACCGGCTTGCCGAGGAGGTGAACCTCCCCGTCATGGTCGTGCTCGACGCCTTTTTTCTCTCCCATACGTACGAACCCGTGGATATCCCCGATGAGAAGGATGTGGATCGCTTTCTTCCTCCTTTTGCCCCGAAATTTCAACTGGACACGGCAAATCCATGCTCCTTCGGCCAGCTCGTCACGCCGGCCTTCTACATGGAGATGCGCCATGACATCGATCGGGCCATGGACATGGCGCTCGTCCGTTTCGGCGAAATCGAAGAGGAATACGCCCGGATCTTCAAACGCCGCTACGGCGCCGTGGAGGCCATCCAGTGCGACGACGCGGACATCATTCTCCTGACCTCCGGCACGGTGACCAGCACCTGTCGCCTGGTCCTCAAATCACTGCGGGACCGCGGAGAGAAGGTGGGCATTCTCAAGGTCAAGCTCTTCCGGCCGACGCCGGCGGAACAGATCCGCGGGGCGCTCAAGTCGGCGAAAAAGGTGGCTGTCATCGACCGGAATTGCTCCTTCGGCGCGGGAGGCATCTTTGCCCAGGAGGTGCGCGCCGCGCTCTGCAATCTGCCCGGCCACCCCCTCGTCTATGGTTACATCGCCGGGATCGGGGGGCGCGACGTGACCCCGGAACTGCTGGAAGAGATCTACTGGAAAACCAAGAACAGTGAGGTCCCTGAAAAAGAAAGTGTCTGGATGGGACTTCAGGAGGTGGCTCATGGAACTCAACGCTCTTGATCAGGAGTTCATGTATTCAGGACACGTGGGCTG
>CAYXFF010000121.1:3678-5243 GCA_964464185.1 uncultured Syntrophaceae bacterium
TCCCGCTTCATTCATGTCTACGCGAGCTGCCCCACGGGCTGGCGCATTCCCTCGGAGATGTCCATCAAGATCGCCCGCATGGCCGTGCAGACGAACATCTTCCCTCTCTACGAAGTGGAAGACGGCCTCCGCTATACCATCAACTACAAGCCGAAGGAATACCTCGTCCGCGAGTACTTCAAGCTCCAGGGGCGCTTCAGGCACCTCACCGACAAGGACCTGGATCAGATTCAGGAGATGGTGAACGAGGACTGGGAGCTTCTCCTGCGCAAGGCGGGGGAGCATACATAAGAGGCATCCGCGTCAGGATGTGACGAAACTGAAGCTGTAGTCTTTCTTCCCCCCGATCACCTCTATTTCAAGAGGCATGTCGATGCTGAATTCCTGTTCGGCATCGACGGAGTCGTCCGGGTCTCTCCATTTGTCCTCATCGGCCAGATAGGACACCGACCCGACGGCCGAGAGGTTGCCTGAAAAGGCGGACATTGCCGGAACGATCGTCACCCCTCCCTCTCCGCCGGGGACGACGGGAAGGATCTCGCCGGAGGGAAACCGGAAGGAAACCTCGCCCCAGCGGAGGATGATGCGGCCGTCCGTCTTATTCTGCAATCGAAAACGGACCTCTTTCTCACCAACAACCGTGAAAGTCATCTCGATCATTTCATCCGCATAGTCTGCCGCACCTTGTTTCTGCGCTTCGTTTTCCTGAACGTCTTCCCAGCGTTTAAACCACTCTAAAGACCCGCAGCCGCAGAGAAGCGCAAGGATAAAGATAACACAGAAAAACCGGCACACTTTTTTCGCCGCCATAAAACCTCTTCAGACCGTTCATTCGAATTCACCCGGAGATCGGGGGAACGTTAATATCGACGGAAAGGAGACGGCTGTCAACTGAAACTTTTTCGGACCGCTCTTTCGCCACGGATGAAGGGTACTATTTGACTCCCGCATGAATATTACATATAGTGTGGCCCGTATTCAGGAAGGGCGTTAACCTTCATGATGAGCATCCGGATTGGCATCTGAGGAAGTTCCAGTATGAGCGAAACCGGTCGGGGAAAAGATGGGGAGGGCCTCCCTCAAGGACACCTCCCATCCGAGTTCTGGGTCGAGGACCATGTCATCCGGTCCTATGAAGTAGATTCCTGCGGAAGACTTTCCGTCGTGTCCTTCTGCAACTACATGCAGGAGGCGGCGGCAAACCACGCCCATGCCCTCGGGGTTTCCATCCATCAGCTGATCCAACAAAATGTCACCTGGGTCCTCTCGCGTCTCGCCCTGCGAATTCATTTCCGTCCGGAATGGGGAGAAACGATCCGGGTGCAGACATGGCCTTCCGGGACTCGAGGCCCCTTTTCCCTCCGGGACTTTCGCCTCACGGGAGGGGATAACCGCCCCCTGGGAGAATCTGTCACGGCGTGGCTCCTGATTGATACAACGACGCGCCTTCCTCTCCGCCGTGTCCCCTTCGTATCCGAAAGGCTTCCGCACGTGAAGGCGGAGCATCCCCTCATCAATGACCTCGGCAAGCTTCCCGGCCTCAACGGACACGATCACGAGGAGAC
>CAYXFF010000122.1:0-5206 GCA_964464185.1 uncultured Syntrophaceae bacterium
CGGGGAGGCCGTTTTTCATGAAAGAAATGATCTGCTGAAACGTCATGCGCTGCGATACTCTCAGATAGAGCTCCGGATTGATCTTGAAGGCCGGCGTCAGCCAGTAAAAAGGAAGCCCCTCCCATTCCCTCTTTATGGCCTTCGGCCAATTGAAGAATCGGACGGCATCGGCGTAAGAGTCCAGTTGAATTCCTTTCATATCCGTTTCCATTCTCCAGAAGGGCAGGTACAACAGCCCATCTTCCTCAAGGGGCAGAAAAGAGCAGGGCACTTTTTCGAATCCCTTTCTCGAAGCGCCCCAGGCCGAGCGGCAGTTTCTGCAGGTGAGGACGACGCTTTCCGGATCACCGTCCATGTCCCATCCGCAGTCCGGACAGAGGGAAGGAAGGAATGCCATCGTTGCCTCTGCATTCCCGCGGCTGCCGATGAGTTCCTCACTGACCGCCTCCGGCAATGCCGTCATTTTTTCACGGAGGATCCCGTCGTATGCGGTATTGTCTTTGACGAAGATGGGGGAAAAAATCATGCTCACGCTTTCTCCGATGAATGTTTTTTCAGAAGGCTGCGGTGTTTCCGCATCAGGTGCCTTTTCAGTGGTCGAAAGAATATCGCCGGGAGAACAGGTGGATTCCATAAAGGAACCCCTGATCTCCGGGGAAACGAACCTGAGTCTGAGTGTCTGTGATCTCAGTCCCAGGGAAGAAGGGAGAAACTCCAGATTCGTCGCCTTATGACTAACATCGACAAGTCCGGTGTGAACAATGGCGCCGTCATAGGAAAAAGACATTCCCTTCAGGCGCCAGTAGGGGACGAATATCGCTTCTTCCATGCCGGGGGCTGAGGGGGTCAGAAAATATCGGAAATAATCATCGACGGTGATGAAAAGCTTCACCCGGCAAAAGGGACAGGTGAAGAGGCGTTGCGTTTCCTCGAGACAGGTATCTGCACCGCACTGCGGGCATTGGTTGTCGATACGCCACATAGAGAGTTTTCAAAAGGGTGTTGAAAAATGCTATTCGCAGGCTGCTTAAAAATGCCCATCCCCGCTTTTGCGGGGACAGTGTCTGCAAAGTTTACCCTGAGACTATCGAAGGGTTGCGCTGCATGGTTCGACAAGCTCACCATGACAGATTATGGGGCTTGTCCTGAGCCGGTCGAAGGACGCCTCGCATCTGCACGTCCCGTATCAAGCACGGGACAAGCTTTTGAACAGCCTGCTGAAAAGGATGTTTTTAAACAGCCTGCTCGAGTTTTCCGCCGCAGCCATTGCAATAGGTCGCGTTCGGCATGTTATCGGTACCGCAGGCCGCGCATTTTTTTGGTTCCGGCTTTTTTTCCACCGGCTGGCCGCAGGAGGAACAGAATCGCGCCTGCGCGGGAAGATTTTTCCCGCAGGACGGGCATTTCTGTAAAACCAGGATCTGATGACCGCAATAGGGACAGAACCGGGAATCGTCGGGGATGGCCTGCTTGCAGTCCGGGCATCCGATCACGGATTCTTTCCGCGGCTGCTCCGTCACGCTTTGTTTCAGGGACTCCGCGAACATGGCCGGGATCATGAATCCGAGGCCCATGCCCATTCCCGCGCCCGCCTCTCCCTGAGTCTCCGATGCCTTTTCCATGGCCATGGCGGCCTTCAGTTTCAGAAGGCGGTTCAGATCGTCAAAGACGCCGAGCCGGCTCTTGTCGTCAATCGCTTTCTGGACATCGGGCGGCGGCGTGATGGAGTTGATGAAAAGCTGGGTCAGGCCCAGGCCGAAGCGGCTGAAGTCTTCGGCGAGTCGATTTTGAAGGCCCTCAGCAAGCTTGTCGTATTGTCCGGGCAGGTTCAGAATCGAGTCGAGATTTTCCCCCATGTAATCGTTGAACCGGGAAACGATGGCGCGGCTCAGGTATTCCTCGATCTCGCTGATTTTATAAATACCCTGTGTCCCGACGAGGCTGTTGATGAATAGAACAGGCTGTGTCACCCGGAGGTTGAAAACACCAAAAGCCCTCAGGCGTATCAGGCCCAGCTCGGAGTCTTTGAAGGCCACGGGATCCCGCGTTCCCCATGTCAGGTTGGGGAATATTTTCATGTTCACCATGTAGACTTCCGCCCGGAGCGGGCTGGTCATTCCCCAGGGAAGACTCAGGATCTTCGTGAGGATGGGAATGTTTGCCGTCGTAAGGGTGCGGCGGCCCGGACCGATGGCGTCATAAGCCCGGCCGTTGTAGAAAAATACGGCGGCCTGACTTTCCCGGACAATCAGCTGGGCTCCCCATTTTATTTCCCCCGAACCTCCCTCAGGAATTCGATGGACAACCTCTTTCCCCGTTTCATCGAACCACTCGATGACCTCCAGAAAAATCACATTATCTTTTCCCATCGCTCTGAGACCTTTCTCTGATTGGATTCATTCTTTTATTCAATGGTACTGGTGCGCCTGACGAAGCCGTATCATGGGCTCAGTCGTCGGAATACCGCTGCTGAGTCTGGCGGATGGAGTCGAGGCAGGAGAAGAAGACCTGGATGAGCTCCGGATCAAACTGCTTTCCCGATTCCTCTTCCATGATTCTGAGCGCCTGAGATTCGTCCCAGGCCTCCTTGTACGAGCGCTTGGACGAGAGGGCGTCAAAGACATCGGCGATGGCGACAATCCTCCCGAAAAGAGGGATCTCCTCTCCCTTCTTTCCCAGGGGCCTGCCGTCGGGCCCGGTCTTCCCGGTCAGGGGTCTGCCCGTCAGGACATCCACGTGACCCGGATAACCCCGCCCGTCCCAGCGTTCATGGTGACTCAATGAGACGGCGAAAGCGGCGCCGTCGAATTCGGACCGCTGGTCGGCAAAGATCCTTGCCCCTTCAAGGGTGTGAGACTTCATCATCTCGTATTCCTCGTCGCTGAGCTTTCCGGCTTTTTTGAGGATGTTATCCGAGATAGACACCTTGCCCGCGTCATGGAGCATGGCCGCCATCCGGAGGATGTCCCTGTTTGTATCTATTTCCCGCTGGGGAATTCCATTCTGCTTCGCCCACTTTTCATAGATTTCCGTGGCGATGCCGGCGACCCGGTTGACGTGGGAACCCGTTTCCTTGGGGTCTCTCATCTCCGCCATCCGGATGGTGCGCAGAATGATGCTTCTCATGAGCTGGGCCCTTTCCAGGGCCACCGTCGCCATGCTGGCGAAGTGGAGCATCATCCTCTCATCCTCTTGCGAGAAGGATCGGATTTTCTTTTCGCTGTCCTGGGCGTTGATGATCTGGAGGACCCCGATGGTTTCCCCCTGCTGGGTTTTGAGGGGTATGGTCAGCATGGACCGTGTTCTGTAGCCTGAGGCTTCGTCGAACTTCTGGTTAAAGCAGTAAGGAAGCGCCCGGTCCATGCGCCAGGCATCCGGAATGTTCAGTGCCTGTCCCTTAGCCGCGACGAAGCCCGAGATGCTGTTTTGATCGATGGGAATGCTGAACGTTGAATAGATGAGTTTTGAACCCGGCGGCAATCTGTCCTGAAGCGTGGCGTTCTGCGTGTAACTGAAAACGAGCCGGTTTCCTTCCCGGATATAGATGGAACCCGCGTCCGCGTTGACGAAGAAGCGGGCCTCGGTCAGAATGTGTTCCATGAGGATGTCGAGGTCCTTGATCCGGCTCAGCTCGAGACTGAGATTGATGAGGGCGTCTATTTTCTGGCTTTCCGTAAGCATGTGTTCCTCGACCGGAGACAGGTCACTCCTGCCGCCCTGTTTCTTACCGTTTCAAAAAAGGTTTTAACCTCTTTTCCCGCCCCGGCGGATGCTGTAAAAAGCGGACATTCCCCGCCAGACCGCCGTGTCGCCGAGTTCCTCCTCGATCCTCAGAAGCTGGTTGTATTTGGCCAGCCGCTCGCTCCTCGACACGGAACCGCTCTTGATCTGCCCGCAGTTCATGGCCACGGCGATGTCCGCGATGGAGGTATCCTCCGTTTCGCCGGAGCGATGAGAGATGACCGTCGTGTAACCGGCTTCCTTCGCGCGCTGGATGGTCTCCAGAGTTTCGGTCAGGGTGCCGATCTGGTTCACCTTGATGAGAATGGAATTCGCCACGCCGAGCGAAATCCCCTTTTCCAGTCTCTTCTTGCTGGTGACGAAGATATCGTCGCCCACGATCTGGATCTTTGAGCCCAGTTCATCCGTGAGAAGTTTCCATCCGTCCCAGTCGTCTTCCGCGAGTCCGTCTTCAATGGAGATAATGGGATAGTTTTTGACCAGATGGCTGTAAAAGGCCACCATCTCTTCCGCGGTCTTTTTCGGTTTCTTTTCCGCCGCGAGAATGTATTTCCCTTTCTCGTAAAAGGAGCTTGCCGCCGGGTCCAGGGCGATGAAAATGTCCTTGCCCGGCTTGTAATTCGCCGCTCGAATGGCTTCCATGATGAGAATCAGGGCCTCCTCATTCGACTTGAGATTCGGGGCGAAGCCTCCCTCGTCGCCCACGGCGGTGTTGTAGCCCTTTTTCTTGAGAACGGATTTCAGGCTGTGAAAAACCTCGCTGACCATGCGCAGGCCTTCCCTGAAATTCTTTGCTCCCGCGGGCATCACCATGAATTCCTGAAGATCGACATTGTTGTCCGCGTGCTGCCCGCCGTTCAGAATATTCGCCATGGGTATGGGCATGTCTTTAGCGGCAAGGCCTCCGATATAACGGAAGAGCGACATCCCGAAGCGCTCCGAGGCGGCTCTCGCGCAGGCCAGAGAGACGCCGAGGATGGCATTGGCGCCCAGGTTCCGTTTGTTATCGGTGCCGTCCATTTCAATCATCATGCGATCGATTTTCCTCTGCATGAAGCAGTCCATGCCGATCAGTTCCGGCCTGATTTTCTGATGGATGTTGAGAATAGCTTTCTGCACGCCGAGGCCGCGGTATCTTTTGGGGTTCCCGTCGCGAAGCTCCAGCGTTTCGTGCTCACCCGTCGATGCTCCGGAGGGCACGGACGCCCTCCCGATAATTCCGGATATCAGCGCGACTTCAACCTCCACCGTAGGATTTCCTCTCGAATCCAGGATCTCTCTTGCCTGGACGTGAATAATCTCGCTCATAAGGCCTCCTTCACATGATGATGCTTTTTCAGATCAGCACTGCCTTCCTATTAGCTCAATACGGGGGATTTTTCAAGACGATTGTCGCGTGAGCTGAGAAGAAGCGCAAACCGAATTCCGAAAGTTTCTTGCCAAGTCCGGGCGCATCAAGTAGGAT
>CAYXFF010000123.1:0-5202 GCA_964464185.1 uncultured Syntrophaceae bacterium
TGATCTGATAGTCGTCTCTGGCGATTGTGAGAGAAAGCCGCTCGATGCCGGCCGTTGTCCCGGCTGACCGGGGCTTCAATTCAAGAAGATAATTTCCCTGGGAGTCCCTTTCGAGAGGTTGAGCATAGCGAACAAAAAAATCATCCTTGAGTCTTCCCACGCCCGTGAGAAACCGGATGACCAGCCGGGAATTCAGTATTTTTCTGGCATCCTGGACATAGACCAGGTTGTCTTCTGGAATGTACAGCCAAGCCTTCCGGGGATTAATGATAAGCTTTTTTGATTTGGGCCTGCTGTAATCCCAAAGCATTTTCCGGGGTTTCTTGAAGTAGACCGTTCCCTCCTCCCGCTCCACCTTCCGGATCGATTTGATGGTCGTTTCCTGGACGAATCGCGCTTTCAAATCCTCCGCCTTTTCGTAACTTGACTGTATCTTTTCAACCAACTCATCCAGGGGCGGTGTTTCCGCAAGGAGGGGAAGGGGAAAGGAAATGCTTGTCAGTAAAACAAACCCAGTCAGTAATACAAACAGTAAAAATGATTTCCATACCTTGTCTGAGATGGACCTTTTTCCGCAGAAAAACTCCATCTCAGGGGCCGGAAAGTGGTATAAATTTCGCAAAGCGTTTATAACCTCGCAGAGAACACGGAAATACGCAGAAAGATCAAGGAATAAATCGTATCACATTGATATTATTGGATATAATATATGCTCAAAGGTTATGCAATAAGGTGCAAAGCGGCCCCAACTGGGCACTTCCTGTGATTGTCCACAGAGTTATTAACAGATCTATCCACAGGGTTGTGGATTCTGTCGGAAACGACTGGAAAGTTTAAAAAAGCAGCTTTCATAATGGCCCTTAATTTGATATTTTTATCCTCCAGCCGAAGGGGTCTTCCTTTTCACCATATTGGATCTGGAGTATTTCGTTGTACAGTCTTTCCGTTACGGGGCCTGTTTTGCCCTGGTTTATGGCGTACTCCTTCTTGTTGTAATGAATCAGTCCCACAGGTGAGACGATGGCCGCCGTTCCAGAAGCAAAGACTTCTTTCAATGCTCCGGACTTCTGGGCAGAAAGAATGTCATCCATTGAGAGCTGTCTTTCCGAAACGTTCATTCCCCAGCTCCGGGCAATCTCAATGACAGAGTTTCTGGTTACTCCCGGCAGAATACTGCCCGTGAGAGGAGGAGTGATCAACTCATCGTTGATGACGAAGAAAATATTGCTGGTACCCACCTCCTCGACATATTTATTCTGGATGGCATCAAGCCAGAGAACCTGGGTGTAACCCATTTCTCCCGCCACCTTGCTGGCCAGCAGACTCGCGGCGTAATTTCCTGCGGCTTTGCAGAATCCGATGCATCCGACAACAGAGCGGACGTAGTCCTTCGTAACATAAATCTTTGTCGGACTGAAACCCTGGGGGTAATAAGCTCCCACCGGGCCCACAATGATGAAAAAGATATATTCATTGGAGGGCCGCACGCCGAGCGCAGGTTCCGTGGCGATCATGGTTGGGCGGATATAGAGAGAAGTTCCGCGACCGCGAGGAATCCAGTCTTTTTCCAGGATCACAAGTTCTTTTAATGCTTCGAGCATCAGCTTTTCATCGACTTCCGGCATGCAGAGTCTCCGTGCGGAGACGTTGAGCCGTTTGATATTCTCGATGGGGCGGAAGAGGTAAACGGCGCCGTCGCTCCCCCTGTACGCTTTCAGCCCTTCAAAAATCTCCTGACCGTAATGGAGTCCCATCGCCGCGGGATCTAAAGTCAGCGGACGGTAGGGCTCGATGTGAGCGTCGTGCCATCCCTTCCCGGTGTGGTATTGCATGGTGAAGAAGTGGTCGGAGAAAATAGCCCCGAAGCCAAGATTCGATTCGTCCGTCGGTTTTGTTTTCAGCTTGTCCGGGGTGGCCCTGGTGATCTTGATTTTCATCTCTCGAATTTCCTCCCTATGCAGATATTATCCTTTTCAATTTCCCCTGAATTGAAAAAGGTTTCCCTCTTCAATATCCGATATCTCCAAGCCGGGCATGGCGCCGCCCAGAGATTTCGATACCTTTACAAGAATCTCAGGATTGTTGCAATGGGTCACGGCCTGGACAATGGCGTGAGCCATTTTCGCGGGATTCTCGGATTTGAAAATTCCCGATCCCACAAAAACGCCGTCGGCTCCGAGCTGCATCATCATGGCGGCATCGGCCGGTGTCGCGATCCCTCCCGCGGAGAAATTGACCACGGGGAGCTTCTTTTCCCGCGCGACCCATTTGACCAGTTCATAGGGAGCACCCAGATTTTTTGCTGCCGTCATGAGTTCTTCTTCGGGAAGAATCGTCAGCCTCGCGATCTCATCGTTGATGGTGCGCATGTGTTTCACGGCTTCCACGACGTTTCCGGTCCCGGCCTCACCCTTGGTCCGGATCATGGCGGCACCTTCGCCGATTCTTCTGAGTGCCTCACCGAGGTTGATCGCCCCGCAGACGAAGGGTACTTTAAAATTCCATTTATTGACGTGATACTTATCGTCGGCCGGTGTGAGGACTTCGCTCTCGTCGATATAGTCGATCCCCATGGCTTCGAGGATCTGCGCTTCCACGAAGTGACCGATCCGGACCTTTGCCATGACCGGAATTGTAACAGTATTCATGATCTTTTCGATGATGGCGGGGTCTGTCATGCGTGCAACTCCGCCCTGTGCCCTGATATCCGCAGGCACCCGTTCGAGGGCCATGACCGAGACAGCACCTGCGTCTTCTGCAATCTTGGCCTGTTCCGGGCTGGTGACATCCATAATGACACCGCCCTTCAACATTTCCGCCAGGCCCGCCCTTACGGTAAATGTTCCGAATACTTCCATATTTATCGCCTCCTTCACATGGCCATACCTTGAAAATATCTTCAATTCATTCAAATGATAACAATAAATTATTTCAAAGGATATTAGATTTGTAAAGAATTAATAATTGAAATTGGATATAATAAATTAGATACGCTTTTGCATGGGTCGGCTATTTAATACAAAATTGTGGAAAGGAGGGTGCCGAAGAAACGGAATTGTACCCTTGCTGAATATTTTCCGAGTGCAATGAATGCGCAATATATTTATATTATTGAAAATATATTTATTGGCTCGACTTTTGCTTTTTTTTACGAAATAAGAAAGGAGGTAGAAAATGATCTGCAAGAATGTTGAAGATGTAAAAAAACTGGTGAAGGACAGGAATGTCAGTTTCATTCAATTCTGGTTTGTGGATGTATTGGGCATATTAAAAAGTTTTGCCATAACCCCTTCGGAAATGGAGGAAGGTTTATCAGAGGGCATGGGCTTTGACGGCTCTTCAATCCAAGGTTTTGCCCGTATCGAAGAGAGCGACATGATCGCAAAGCCCGATCCGACTACTTTCCAGTTTCTGCCTTGGAGGGGTGGGGAGAGGCCCGCTGTCAGGATGTTTTGCGACATCTTGAATCCTGATGGAACGCCTTATGAAGGTGACCCCCGTTATGTCCTGAAAAGGGCCCTGAAGAAAGCTGCAGATATGGGGTATACTTTTTATGTCGGTCCCGAGCCCGAATACTTCTATTTTGAAAGTAACGAGGCCCCGAAGATTATCGATAAGGGTGGTTACTTCGACGCGCGTCCCTTAGATAAAGGGAGTGATCTCCGAAGAGACACAATCTTTGCCCTTCAGGATATGGGCATTCAAATCGAATACAGCCACCATGAAGTAGCCCCGAGCCAGCACGAAATCGATATGCGTTATGATGAGGGTCTGAAGATGGCCGATAAACTGGTCACCCTAAGGATGGTGACCAAGGAAATTGCCCGCCAGCACGGCTATTATGCGACCTTCATGCCTAAACCAATCTTTGGCGAAAACGGAAGCGGTCTGCATTGCCATCAGTCCCTCTTCAAGGGAAACAGAAATGCCTTCCACGACGCCAAAGACAAGTACAATCTCTCTGAGGTGGGAAAAAGCTACATCGCCGGCATCATGAAGCATGCCAGGGAAATCACCGCCGTACTGAATCAGTGGGTCAACTCATATAAGCGGTTGGTTCCCGGCTATGAAGCACCTGTTTATATCGCTTGGGCAAGACGGAACCGCTCAGCCCTGGTTAGAGTCCCTATGTATAAGCCGGGGAAGGAGAAAGCGACGCGCATCGAGTTCCGTTCCCCCGATCCGGCCTGCAATCCCTATCTGGCTTTTGCCGTAATGCTCGCAGCGGGACTTAAAGGGATTGAGAATAAGTACCCCCTTGCAGAGCCCATCGAAGAGGACATTTATGAATTTTCGACGGAGAAGCGAAAAAAGATGAAGATCCAAGAACTTCCTGGTAATCTCTATGAGGCGGTTTCCCTGGTTGAGAAATCGGATCTGGTCCGCGATGCGCTTGGTGATCATATCTTCAACAAATTCATTGAGAATAAGAAAATCGAATGGGACCGTTACAGGATTCATGTAACGGAGTACGAAATCGAAAAGTATCTGCCCATCATGTAGGCGTTGGCAACAGGTCCACATTACAGGGTTATGAACAAGGGGGTGCCCGCGGGATGTGGTGCACCCCCTCTTTGTTTCCTTTTCACGAAAAACCATGGCAAAGCATCTTCTCGTTATTCAGCATACGTCCTGGGAGAAGCCGGGCAAACATCTGATCCAGGCAGCAAGAGCGCGGAAGGTTCGTCTGGATGTCTGGCAGACCTGGCATGAATCGCTTCCAGACATCAGACCATACAACGGACTGATCGTTCTGGGAGGAACTCCCAATGTGGATGAGGAGGATAGGTACTCCTTCCTCAAGCATGAAAAAAAACTTATTCAGCAGGCCGTGAAGGAGGACATGCCCTATCTCGGGTTCTGTCTCGGCCACCAGTTGCTGGCGGAGGCCCTTGGTGCTCGTGTGGGGCCGAATTTCACCACTAGTGTGGGTTTCATCCCGGGACAGGTCACGAAAGACGGACGGCATCATCCCTTGTTTCGCGATATTCCTTCTTCGGTTCCCCTCTTTAAATGGCATACTCAGGCCGTTTTGCCCCCCCTCCCCAAGGAGATGGAGATTTTGGTCACCTCAATGGATTGCGAGATCGAGGCCATCTCCATCCAGGGACGGCCGCATCTCGTCGGGCTGCAGTTCGATAATTATGCGGCTTCCTCGAGGGATGTGAGGGAGTGGGTCAACAGCGACCTCGGGTGGCTTTT
>CAYXFF010000124.1:0-5186 GCA_964464185.1 uncultured Syntrophaceae bacterium
CATGTCCGGCATGACACATTTGGTATGGTGGTCATTATTCAAAGCTCTCAATTTGTGTTTTGAATAAATCTCGTTTTTCAAAACACGTTCAGCGCGATGGAAAAGGGTCACCCACAGGAGAAACAGGTAATGAAGGACTTGCTGTCCAGGCACTCGGATGCGGAGGCTCGAAAGATACGCGACAAGCTTGTCATCGTCGAAGCGCTGATATTCCTTCTCCCCTTCCTGGTCCTTTCGTACATTGTCTATCACGGCAATTTCTCTTTCGAGCTATCGCAGATTGTCATGTTCAGCGTGGTGATTGTTCTCATCCTGGCGGGCCTGATTATCGTCCGCCAGATCTTCGACAAGATATCTTGTGTCGCCTTATCCATGAAAAAAGCCGCCTCCGGCGACGCCGCTCCCATGGATGTCAAAAAAGACGTAGAAGAATTGCATGACATATCCATCTCATTCAACCACCTCATCCAGAAGCTTGGAGAGACGTCGGAAGAGTTAAGCCAGAGAGCCTTTGAGCTGCTCACCATCAGGAAATTGATGGATATGGCGGGAAAGAGCCTGAAAATGGATGAACTCCTGGATCTTCTTATGGAGAAGTCCATGGCCGTGACCGGCGCTCAGATCGGATCGGTGCTTATACCGGAGCCTGAATTCAGCCGTTTTCGCGTCGCCGCCGTGAGGGGCCATGACGAATTGGAGAAAGGGTCTTATGTCCGCATGGATGATTATGCCGCCAGGCACGTCGTCCTGGAGGGCAAGCCCCTTCTGGTTGAAGATATCGAGAAGGACCCCAGAACCCTGAAGGTGAACCATCCCCGGTATGGAGCACCCTCCTTTTTGAGCATGCCTATCATCACGGAAAATGCCGTATCCGCCGTTCTCAATATTGCCCATAAAAAAACCGGCAAGCCCTTCAATGATCATGATGAACATGTGCTGTCCATCATGCATGGAGAGATAGGCTTCGCCCTCGAAAACGCGGCGCTGCACTTGAAAGTGAAAGAACAGTTGAAAAAAATCAAGGAAGACAACGCGCAGCTGGAGAAGGAAATGGAAGAGCGCCGGAGGACGGAGCGCGATTTGATCAATAGTGAAAAGAAATACCGGCTCCTGGTTGAAAACAGCAATGACATTATTTACGCGACGGATCTCAGGGGAGTCTTCATCTACGCGAACCCCGTCGCCGAGCGCGTCATTGGTACTCCCAGATCGGAACTGATGGGAAAGCATTTTCATTCAATCGCCGACCCCGATTATCACGAGAGAATGGATGCCTTCTACAAAAAGCAACTCCATGAAAATATCCCGAATACATACTTTGAGTTCCCGATCATTGTCCAGGGCGGGGCGACAAGGTGGATCGGGCAGAATGTCCAGCTGATCATGGATAATCAAAAACCCGCGGGTTATCAAGCGGTGGCCCGCGACGTGACCGAGCGGAGGCGGACGGAGGAAGAACTTCGTCAAAGCCATATCAGCCTTGCGGAGGCCCAGAGAATCGCGCACATGGGAAACTGGGAATGGGACACGCAAACCGGTGAAATGCTCTGGTCCGATGAAATGTTCCGGATTTGCGGATTGACTCGCGAGACCTTTGATGGAAACTATGAGACCTTCATCCGCCTGATTCATCCCGATGATAGAGAGGCTGTAAAAGACTCTATCCACAAAACCCTGACGGAGGGGACAAAAACCGAAATCAAATACCGTCTGACCCGGCAGGACGGATCCGTCCGCGAAGTTCTTCAGCGGGCGGAACTCCTTTCCGAGGGCGCGGGGAAAAGCAGGCGTCTGATGAGCACCATTCAGGACATGACCCTTCAGAATCAGGCTGAACGAGAGCTGCAAAAAGCGAAGGACCTTCTGATGCAGTCCGAAAAGCTCGTTTCCATCGGCCGGCTGTCCGCCGGCGTGGCCCATGAGGTCCTGAATCCCGTCAACGTCATTTCCGTGGAATTGCAGATGCTGCTCAAAACGGAAGCGCTTTCGCCCGAGGCGAAAGCGGAATTGACGGTCTGCCTGGATCAGATAAAGCGGATCGTCGCCATCGCCGAAAGTCTCAAGCAGCTTTCCCGCATCCCGGTTCAGAAGACGATGAAGAATGACATGGGAAGAGTGCTCGATCATATTTTATCCCTGTCTTCCTCTCAGCTCAGGATAGAGGGCATCGAAACAGACGTTCACCATCAACCCGATTTACCGGCCGTACCCATGGACCGGGAGAAGATAGAACAGGTGATCCTGAACCTGATCACGAATGCCATCGACGCCATGGAAGGGAAGGAGAAAAAAGTCCTGCGCGTCTCAACGAGCAGGGAAAAGACGATCGAGGGGGAAGATTGCGTGAGGGTTGTCATCGCGGACAGCGGAACGGGCATCCAGGAAAAGGATGCGCCGGTTCTATTTGATCCCTTTTTCACCACCAAGGAGCCCGGGAAAGGGACCGGCCTGGGGCTTTTCATATCCTACGGCATCATTCATGATCACCGGGGCAGAATCTGGGCGGAGAACAATGAATGGGGAGGCGCCTCTTTTTTCATCGAGCTTCCCGCAGCCGCAGAGGCCAACAAAAACTCTTTAAAAGAAAGGGGATAGGGGACATGGGAAGGATTCTGGTCGTCGATGATGAAATCAACGTGATCCGGCTGCTGCAGAAATTTCTGGCTTCGAAAAACTATGACGTCTGCACGGCCGCGGACGGCTTAACGGCCATTGAAAAAGTGAGGGAGCTGAAGCCCCCGATTGTGCTCCTGGATATTCTCATGCCGGGAATGAACGGCATGGATACGCTGAAGGAAATCAAGAAACTGGAGCCTGACACGGTGGTCATCATGGTGACGGCCGTGAGCGATGAGGAGCTTGCGAAGAACTCCCTCCGGTTGGGCGCCTTTGACTATATCACCAAACCCATCAATCTCGATTATCTTGAAACATGCCTGCTGGTCAAAATGCAGCAGATCGAAGGGCGGTAGCCGCGTAAACTCCCGCGGCGAGCCGGGGGAAATTCCGGAAAGGGTTCCCTTTCGCTCTTCGATTATTTCAAATAACTGTGCAGCCCCGGGAGATAATTCACGCCCAGGTACGTGAACAGCATGGAGGCGAAACCGATGACGGCTATAACGGCCGTCCGCCTCCCGCGCCAGCCCCGGACCAGGCGCGCGTGAAGCATGAGCGCGTAAATGAGCCAGGTAATGAGCGACCACGTTTCCTTTGGATCCCAGCTCCAGTAAGCCCCCCAGGCGTTATTCGCCCACACGGAACCCGTGATGATCCCGAGACCGAGCAATATAAAACCCAGCACAACGCTCTGATAAATGAGTTCGTCAAGGCTCTCAACGGACGGGATAAATGTCACAAAAGTCTGCTTTCGCTCATCGCCCTTTTTTCCATCCCGCCTTTCCTTCAGCAGATACATGACGCTGAACCCGAGCGCCACGGTAAAACCCGCATATCCCAGGAAACAGGTCACCACGTGACTCACGAGCC
Source organism: uncultured Syntrophaceae bacterium (assembly GCA_964464185.1). GTDB lineage: Bacteria > Desulfobacterota > Syntrophia > Syntrophales > UBA4778 > UBA4054. Next base: position 3,487 of record CAYXFF010000124.1, read on the forward strand.
AGTTGCTCTGCAGAGCGGGGATCAGGGGCTGTATGCGGCTGTTCACGTCGGGCGAAAAGGACGCGTAGGCCATGGCGATAAAGGCGACAGGCAGGGTGAAGGCGCCGAGACTCCGGTTCCCGGTCCGCCACTCCACAATCAGGTAGAGAAGAACGATGGCCCAGGCCAGGAAAATGAGGGACTCATAAAAATTGGAAAAAGGCGCATGCCCGATACCCAGAAGGTAGGACTCCTTCCAGCGCAGCGCGAGCGCCACCGTCTGAGCCGCAAGACCGGCAAGGGACAGGACCGTCGCCGCCCGGCCCCAGAATTCCCGCCCCCTCAACATTCGCAGAACGTAGAACAACATGGAAAAGAGGTAGACAAAGGTCACTCCGCTCAGGATGAAGGTGTTCGTCATCGTCCGGAGGGCTCCTTTCCGCGGCATTCATCGATGAAACGCCGGACCTCCCGTTCCAGTCCGGGCTTGTTCCTGCTGGTCGATCCGGTCACGGCAACTCTCGTCATTCCCTCCGCTTCGTCGATCCGGACATAGATGCGCCGGTGGGCGGAAAAAAAGACCACCATGAAACCGGCCATCATGAAAAAGGCTCCCGCCGCGACAACGGGCGCGCCGGGATCGCGGGTCACCTGGAGGCCGGAATAATAACGGACCGTCACCCCCTGAAGCTCAAAAACATAAGGGGCAAAGAGGCCCGGGTTGAATTGCGGCACCCTTTTAACAAGTCCTGGATTCTGAGTTTCAATCTCACGGATGTTGTAAAAGACCCAGAACTGAACGTCTCTCTTTGCCGACCGGACATGCACTTTAACGGCGGGGCCCATCCCCATGAGGTCCTCTTCCACCCGGAGGACGCGGACCTCCGCCTTTGCACCGGGAATTTCAAATCGGTCTCCCTCACGGACTTTCTTCAAGACATCCTTTTTCCCGTCACGGACGCGGAGCGACGCCTCGCCGGCTCCCGCCGAGCCGTAACCGGACTGATAAAACCGGATGCCTTCGACATCGATGGGGTGGTTCACCAGAAGCGGCCCCTGATACAGCACATGGCCGTCTTTCATGAAGGTGAGATCGGAGCGGTAGGTCTTCGGCATCCCGTTTTCATAGAAATCCATGGTGAACCGGTCCAGCCGCACAGCGAAATCCAGGTTCTTCACCTGTTTCCCGCCCTTGAGAAGGACGGCCCCGGCGGTTTCCCCCTCCACGATGCTGACATAGCCTTTAAAGCCGAAGAGAGCCCCGGTCATTGCCCCGGCGATGATCACCAGGACGCCGAGGTGGACGGCATAAACGCCAAAGTGGGAGAAGGCGTCCTTCTCCGCGGAAAAGAAAGCGCCTTCCGCCGTTTGTTTTTTCTGTACCCTTCTGTACTTTTTCTTCAGGAGATCCTCCACCTTCACGGCTTCGGAAACCTTTTCATCGCGCGAAAAAAAAACCTGCCCGGCCGGCAGCAGATCAAAAAAGGATCGCGGACGATCCGGATCCGTCTTTTCACTGAAACGCCTCCAGGAGACAGGAAACCTCTCCAGGGAACACGCGATCAGATTCAGCGAAAGGAGTCCCAAAAGGGCCAGGAACCAGAAGGAATGATAAACGTCGACAGATGGCGGCACGAAGGTCCCGAGGGCGGCGGCCGCGGCAATGAGGATCAGGAGACTGATGGTCAGCCGGATGGACGCAAAAAAGGATTGAACCGTAA
>CAYXFF010000125.1:0-1355 GCA_964464185.1 uncultured Syntrophaceae bacterium
CTTCTGGAATATCTGGTTCCCCAGAATCAGACGAAAATCATCCTCATGTACATAGAGGGCGTGAAGGATGGTGAAAAACTGGCCCGTCAACTGAAAAAGGCCACGGCCGCAAAACCCGTCATCGTGATCAAATCGGGCCGCTCCGAAAGAGGGGCCCTGGCGGCGGCTTCTCACACGGGTTCGCTGGCCGGCTCGGATGAGGTCTTTGATCACGTGATGAGACAGTGCGGGGTCCTGAGGGCGGAGAGCATCAAAGACGCTTTCGACTGGTGTGATTTTTTCTCCAACAACCCGCTGCCGCGAGGTGAAAACACGCTGATCATCACCAATGGCGGAGGCATCGGTGTCCTCGCCGCCGATGCCTGCGAAAAATACGGCATTCAGCTTTACGACGACACGGGGAAACTCAAGGATGTTTTCTCCCCTGTGGTTCCGGCCTACGGCTCGGCTAAAAACCCCGTGGATATGACCGCGGAGGCGAAAACGCAGGATTACAACGCCGCCTTTGAAACGGCTCTCAAGCTGGACAACGTCCATTCCGTTCTCGGCCTCTACTGCGAGACAGCCGTTTTTGACAAGGAGAATCTTGCCGGCATGATAGCGCAAAACGATATGCGGTTCAAAGCCGCGGGAAAACCAGCGGCTTTCTCACTGCTGGGAGGTGAGAGCACGACACGGGACATTCAGTCCCTCGAAAAAAAAGGCGTTGCCGTCTTTGACGATGTTTATGAAGCCGTTTCCCCTCTGGGAGCCATGTATTTTTACCATCGGCATCTTGTCGATCCGCCCGGTCCGATCGAAGACGCCCCTGTGGACTTTCATGCTATCGATGCCGTCACCCTCCAGGCCCTGAAACAGGGTCGGTCGTTTCTTTTCTCCCACGAGGCACAGAGCGTGATGAAGAGCGCCGGAATTCGCGTCCCCAGAAGCGCCATCGCGCGCAGCATCCATGACGCCGTGAAACTCGCGGAAGACATGAGTTACCCTGTCGTTCTGAAGGTCGTTTCAAAGGACATCCTGCACAAGAGCGACGCGGGCGGAGTTGTTCTGGACCTGCTGAACAGGGATGAAGTGATCAACGGATATGAAGCCATCATGAGGAACTGCCGGATGGCCGTCCCCCAGGCGGTCATCGAAGGCGTGGAAGTGACGGAGATGGCGCAGCACGGCACGGAAATCATCGCCGGCGCCCGGAAAGACAAGATCTTCGGCCCCATCGTGATGGTGGGTCTCGGGGGAATCTATGTGGAGGTCATGAAAGATGTGACCTTCAGGGCGCTTCCCCTCGACAGAAAGGAGATCCTCCGGATGATCAAGGAGATCAAATCCTATCCGCTGCTCCTGGGTGTCCGGGG
>CAYXFF010000125.1:1455-5138 GCA_964464185.1 uncultured Syntrophaceae bacterium
TCCTCCGGATGATCAAGGAGATCAAATCCTATCCGCTGCTCCTGGGTGTCCGGGGTGAAAAAATGAAGGACACGGACGGTCTGATCGACGCGATTATAAAGCTGGGATCCGTCATCCAGAAATGCCGTCATATTTCCGATATAGAAATAAATCCGCTTTTGATATATGAACAAGGAACGGGGGTAAAGGCGGTGGACGTCCGAATCCTCCTTGCAAAGTAGGCGAAGGGCGAAGAACCTTTAACCTTTAACCTTTAACCTGGTAAAGAGGTGACACGAAATGGACAAGCTCATCATAGGATCCATCTGCCAGAGCACAGGGAAAACAAGTCTCATTGTGGGTCTTGCGAAAACGCTGAAGAAAAAAATAGGCTATACGAAACCCCTCGGGGACCGCATGCTTTACCGGAAAAAGAGATTGTGGGACTACGACTCCGCTCTGATTACGAACATCTTCGGTCTTGAGGAAATCCCTGATGATATATCCATCGGCTTCGATCACTCCAAGCTGAGGTTCATGTATGACGAAAAATCGCTCCGGGAAAAACTCGACAGCATTCTTTCCGACGTGGGAAAAGACAAGGACATCGTCTTCATCGAAGGGGGAAAAGAGATCCATTACGGCATCTCCGTCCACCTGGATGTCCTTTCCATCGCGTCGTACACGGGAAGCAAACTCGTTCTCGTCGTGAGCGGAGATGAGAACGCCATCCTGGATGATCTGACCTTCCTGAAAAAACGCATTGATATGGCAAGCATCAACTTCGGCGGCGTCATCCTGAACAAGATCCCCAACCTTGAAGAGTTCAAAGACAATTACCTTGCCTCCCTCACATCGTCGGGATTGAACATCCTCGGGATGATTCCCTTTCAGAAGGAGCTGACGACGTTCAGCGTCGATTACCTCGCGGAACGGCTTTTCGCGAAGGTGGTCAGCGGCGAGGATCAGCTGCACAAGGTCATCGAGAATGTCTTCATCGCAACCATGCACGTTCACGCCGCCCAGGAAAATCCGCGTTTCAAAGAAGAAAACAAGGTGGTCATAACGAGCGGCGACAGAACCGACATGATCCTGGCCTCTCTGGACAGCGACGCAGCCTGCGTGGTCCTCACGGGAAACGTCTTCCCCTCCGCGAAAATCATCGCGGCTGCGAAGGAAAAGAATATCCCCCTGCTTCTTGTACCCGCCGACACGTTTCAGATCGCCCGGCAGATGGACGTCATGGAGCCCCTGCTGACGAAAGACGATCATGAAAAAATCGATCGTCTCGAAAGACTGGTTCAAACGCATGTGGATGTTGAGGGGATCCTGGCGGGCTGAGGACCCGCCGCTTTCCGGCCGCGCTTGCGAAATGGCATAGGATGTTTTCGTGAATTTCGAGTTTCACTATTACATGACGTACCTGATTGCCGCGAAAGCGGGATTCCAGCCGAAAGACGCACGAACGATCGCGTACGCCTCCCAGTATGTGGATGACAATACCATCGCCTATGAAGTGAACCGGGGGGAGCCTGAATATTATACCAACTACATCAGCCAGACGGCCGACATTACCAAACCCCGTAACGAACTCCTGAGGGTCTATCTTGCTTTTCACTTCATCCCCGGAGACCCGATGCTTCCCTGTGCCTCACGCCGCGACGGCAAGATGCACATCCTCAATACCACACCCGGAAGTGTGAACGCCGCCGATATCATGGACATGGCCATCCGGAGCGGAAACATCTACCGGATCGGCATCGCCTCCCACAGCTATGCGGACACCTGGTCTCACCAGAACTTCACCGGATTTTATGACAGCTTTAACGCCTTCAAGGGTCTCTTCGAACAGGCGCTCCCCAATATCGGTCATGTGGACGCTCAGATCGTCCCGGACCTGCCCGCCTGCAAGTGGAAGGACAGGAGACTCACCGCGGAGAACCGCGAGATAGACAACATCTCGAGGTTTCTCGACGCGGCGCGATGCCTCTTCGAAAAACTGCGCGGAGCCGCGGATCCCTCCTCCCCGCAGCGATCCGTCGAGAGTGACGGCCAGGCCCTTATCCGTGACTTGAGAGAAGATATAGGAGATGATGATCCTGAAAACCGTGCATCCCCGGACAGAATCGGCAGATACATGAGCCGCAGCGAAGGGGAGGAATACGGCAAGGAACGTCTCGACGCATACAATCGGGAGGCCTGGCTGACGGATGCCGCGCAGGCGGCGATTCCTTTTGTCAAGTATCTTACCCGATGGGACATTCAGAAAAGGGCCTATCGCTGGAGGGACATCCTCCGTTATAAAGAGGGTCACTGGTATCAGTTCCAGGAGGCCGTTAAGGAGCATCAGTCAACGGCCTTGGATCTCCTGGAAGAACGTGTCCTCAGCAGAATGATGTCCAAAGAAGAAATCGGAGATTTGAAAAAGAGGCGGGTTCTATAGTTTTCTCGCGAGTTCCGGCTCGAGTTCCATCACCCGTACGCCCCGGACGAACCGTTTGCTGTAATAGTCAGACTCCAGACTGTCGAGCTTCGTCCCCCGGTTTTTCCCCGAAGCGTGGATAAATTCACTGTTTCCAATATAGATCCCCACGTGCCCCGTCACTCGGCGGGAGCGGGTCTTGAAGAAAACAAGATCGCCCTCTTCCAGTTGATCCTTCGCGACGCGCTTTCCGACCTTGGACTGCTCTCTCGCCGTCCTGGGAAGCTGGATGTCAAAAATCTCGTAAAGACGTTTTACGAAGGCCGAACAATCAATCCCCTTCATGGTCGTACCGCCCAGACGATAGGGGACGCCGAGGAATGTCCGGGTCATCCTGACAAAAAGTTTTCGCTCATCGGGGCTCTTCCATTTTCCCAGGGCCCTGGCATTCGCCTCTTTATCCTCATCGCTCACGGCCGTCTGAACCGACGCCGCATCATCCGCGTCTCCAAGCTCGTCCGTCTCATCGGACGTTTCTCGCTTCGGGACAACGATTCGCTGACCTTTCTTGAGCCTTTTCGAACTCAGATGGTTCATTTTTCTCAACGCTTTAACGGAGATACCGGCATCTTCAGCCACGCTGTAGAGGGTATCGCCCCTTTTCACGACATATATCTCGCGGTCCGCCGGCAGCTTCTTCCTGTCTTTTGAAGCCTTCTTTATCTTGCTTTTATGTCCGGGGATGACAAGGACCTGTCTGACTTTGAGGGCGTCGCTTTTAAGATGATTGGCATCGCGCAGCGCCTGGGGGGTGACGCCGTGTTTTTTCGCGATTCTGGATAGATTGTCTCCGGATCTGACCTTGTATATTACATCGGCATACCCGGTCCCTTTGAGGACAATGAGCAGGAACAGGGAGATCAGGCCCAGCGTCATAATGGTGCGTCGTCCTACCATAACGTTCCTCCTTTTGTAAAAACATGACAGGGCGATTTTCCGCTTCGATGCTGAAAGGGAAATCTGTTGAGAGAAAATCAAGAATGACGTTGAGTCGAATCTTTCATACAGGACTTGACCAGCCTTGTCAACCTTTTTGAGCAGAAAGGCATCGCATGAAAAATTTGACAAACCGCCCCCTTCATACTAAAAGCCGCTTATAATCATTCATAAATTATTTTAGAATTAGCATGGTCAGAGATCAAAATAAAACAAGTTCGTCGGCTGACGGCATCTTTCATTTGACAGGCGAATCGGAACTAAGGTAAAAACTTGAAACTCGAAA
>CAYXFF010000126.1:0-3518 GCA_964464185.1 uncultured Syntrophaceae bacterium
GCCCCGATCCGGTCCGTGAGATATCCGGCGAGAGGCGTGAAAGCGATATACGTGAAGAGATAGGCGTTGAAAATCGAGCCGGCCGCCGTCCGCGTGAAGCCGAGGTCCCGGATCATCTCCGGAAGAATCACGCCGTATCCCAGGCGGATGGAATAGTTGATGAAGAGATCGAAAAAGCAGATCGTGAGAATGACCCATGCCCAGTGGGAAGTCTGTTCTTTATGGCCTGCTTTGTTCATGGCTTCACTCATCGGACAGACCGGCCTTCCTTCTCTCACGGTGCTCGTAGAACCTCATGGGGATGATGAGACCGAAATAGGGAAGAAGATAAAGGGAGGCCACGGTGGGTTCCAGGGGTCCGAAGAACTGGGAGGCGAAAACGATCACGAGGACGTTATTCATGTTTCCCACCGAGATTGCCCCGGCAAACCGGTCTTCCATGGGCCTCTTGAAAAAGAAGAGCGCTCCTGACAGACCGTAAATTCCCCCGAGCACCGTCGCGACCGCGGCCGCTTCAAAGATCACGGCCGGTTCCTGGTAAAAGAAATCGGCATAACGGGAAAAGACCCCCAGGTTGATGAGGGCGAAAAGGACAAGGGAAAGGGGGTAATTTATCCTCGTGATCGCGGATATGAAGCGGGGTGCCGTTCGCCGAAGGACTTCCACCAGAACCATGGGGACGAAAATGACGAAGGAAAGCATCCCGAACATGTCAATGAAAGAAATCTTCACGGAGCGCGAGAGCAGAAGCTCCACCAGGGCCGGGAGGGTGAATGGAATGAGCGGTGATGTTACGACCACCATGACCATGACGAGGGCGCTGTTTCCCCGCACCAGGTTGGATATGAAGGGAGCGGTAACGCCCGTGGAAATGGCGGAAAGAAGCAGGGCGGACGCGGCGTAGGCCGGGGCGATCGTCCGGAAAAGGAAGTAGACCCCCAGGGGCAGAAGCAGGAGCTTGAAGACCGTGAAGAGGGCAATCGTCAGGGGAGAGCTTTTCAATACGGTCCAAATGTCGTTCATCTCAATGGATAGAAAACTCAGGAAGAAAAGGATCATGAGCAGATACTTCGGGAAAGGCTGAAAGTAAGACCCGAAGCCGGGGAAAAGAATCCCCGCGATCATGGAGGAGAATACGACGAGGAGCAGGATCAGATCATTCAGGCGGAACATGCGGTGATGCTATCATCCCGTCAAACCCGTCGCAACCATGAACTTCGATTTTTATGGATCTCTGAAAACCAGGTGCTCCAGAACGAGAGCGGCCGAGATGCCGACCACGAAACCGTTTCCCAGGATGGGCCTTAGGACCGCAGGGAAAGCGTTGAGAATGTCCGCGGGCAGGAAAGCGATGATGGTTCCGAGGAGGATGGGCAGGCCGATGATCATGCCTGTTTCGACGTGGAAACCTTCCGCCGATTCAAAAAGGATCGAGAGCCCGGCCCCGAACTGGGAGCACATGATGAAGAGAAGGACGCAGCCGATGACGACGGAGGGCACGTTGCCGAGGAGAGCGATCACGGCCGGCGAAAAGGAAATGAGACAGAGCAGGACCGCCGCGGGAATGAGTGTGAATCTCGACGCACAGCCCGTGGAGGCCAGGACCCCGGGGCTGAGGGAAAAATTCACGGGACCGATCACGCCGAAGAATCCGGCCAGGATGTTCGCCAGGCCGGTTATGAAAATTCCGCGGGTGATCCTCTGGGGCTGCCCGGACGGTTTCAGAATTTCATTCATGGATTGGATCGAGCCCAGGTCGTTCACCGAAAGGGCGATGAAACAGAAGAGAAAGGAAATCAGGACCCCGGCATTGAGGGTGAGGCCTGATGTCACCTGACGGAAGAAACCTCCGAGCAGACGGTTGTCTTGAAAATGCTCCAGGACGGGAGGGCCCGGAAAGAGGACAAGGTAAAGGAGGCTTCCCGCGATCATGGCCCAGATGATGAGTGTAGATTTCCAGATTCCCCGGAGATGCCGGTAAGAAAAGAACATGGCGAACACGAGCACCAGGGCGAAAGAAATGTTTGCGAGCGGGCCCGACCCGGACCGCGGTGACATGACAAGATGGAGGATCGTGGGTGCCAGGGTGAAGGCAATGAGGAGAAGAACTACGGCCACGATCCTTGTGGTAAAGAGCCTCTGGAGATGGGCGAAAAGACCGGTGACGCTCAGAAGAGAGAGGAGAATGCCGCCGAGCAGGATCGAGGTGTAGATGGAATCGGCACCCAAGCCATGGCTTGCGATGATTCCAATGAGGAGGATCGATGAGGGGCCGATGATGAGCGGGAGACGGTGCCCCGCGAGGACCTGAACCAGAAGGGCGGCGGCCATGACGAAAGTGAGTTTCTGCAGGTAAACAATCTCATCTTCGGGAGCCGTGAACTGAAGCCCCGCGGTGACCTTCCCGATGATGACAATGATGGGGATAGTCACGGCGAACCACTGCAGACCGAAGAGAATGAGTTCCCACAGGGGAGGGTGTTCATCGAGGCCGTATTTAAGCTGCATGCGATAAAGTCCTTTTGACTCATGTTATCCCTGTAACTAATCCGCTTTTTCTTCAATGTAAAGGATTTAATGGCAGCCGAACCGGATAAAATATTTCGTGCAGATTAAACGTTGTTTCTGGTAAAAATAGGCATCGGGCGTCAGGCAAAGGGCTAAGGGCAAAAGACAAAAGGCGGGCAGGGGAGGCTTCAGCCTCCCTTTTCCGGGAGCGTAAACGCTCCACTACCCAATCTTTAAACTCTTCAACTATTTTTGGGGAAGGGGGGGGTTCCATGTCTAATACGATCGTAATGATTCACGGCATGTTCTGCGGAGGATGGGTCTGGGAGAACTACAGGGCTTTCTTTGAAGCGAGAGGTTACCGGTGCATCACTCCCACCCTGAGGTATCATGACGTGCCCCCCGGGGAACTCCCAGACCCCCGGCTGGGGACGACAAGTATCCTTGATTACGCGGCGGATCTGGAGGAGGAAATAAGCAGGCTTGATGAACCGCCTGTCATCATGGGGCACTCCATGGGAGGACTGCTCGCCCAGATCCTGGGGGGCCGCGGCCTCGCGAGTTCCCTCGTTCTTTTGAATCCGGCCTCACCCGCTGGCATCCTGGCCTTCAGACTCTCCGTCCTTAAAACGTTCGGGCGTCTCATGAAGACCTGGGGATTCTGGAAAATTCCCGTGAAGCTGAATTTTGAAGAAACCGTTTTCGCTCTTTTCAACTTCATGCCCGCGGAAGAGCACCGGAAAATATTTGACCGCTTCGTCTTTGAATCGGGCCGGGCCGCCTGGGAGATCGGCTTCTGGGCCATAGACCGGAAAAAGGCCGCGAAGGTGGACGAGAAGAAGGTCGCTTGCCCCGTACTGATTATCGCAGGGGCCGGGGATAACATCACGCCGTCCTCCGTGGTCCGCGCCGTCGCGAAGAAATACCGTGCCGCGTTCAGGGAATTCGAAGGCCATGGCCACTGGATCGAGGCAGAGCCTGGCTGGGAGGAGATTGCCCAGTACATCCAT
>CAYXFF010000126.1:3618-5033 GCA_964464185.1 uncultured Syntrophaceae bacterium
CGTTTAAGCTTTTTCTGTTCATACATCAAGTCATCCGCCCGGGACATGAGTTCGTCAATCGTACAGGGCTTTTCGGGGTCATGATAAGTCATTCCGACACTCATGGAAATATCATACCCCCTCTTCTTTCGGGCATTGTGTATGTCGATGCAATGCTGCAGTCTCTGTCCGAGAACGTCCGGATAATCCTTTGAGGCCCCGAGCGCGAGGACGGCAAACTCGTCGCCTCCGATGCGGGCGATGATGTCTGACCCTCGAAAGACCTTCTTGAAAATCTTTGCGGCATCGATGAGGGCCTCATCACCCTTTTTATGGCCCAGCGTATCGTTGATCTTTTTCATGTCGTCAAGATCGGCGAAGAGCAGCAGCAGGCCCTCTTTATTTCGTTCCGCCACTTTAATCTGCTGTTCCGCCAGGGTCAGGAATCCTCTCCTGTTGTAGATGCCGGTGAGTTGATCCGTGATGGACATGATCCGGATATCTTCTTCGTACCGTTTTTTTTCCGATATCTCCATGGAGTTTCCAAGAATAGCGGGCCTTCCTTCATAGTGAATGGGCGTCACGGTCTCCATGATCCAGCGGATTTCTCCCTGTTTGGTCATGATCCTGAATTCATAGGGGGAGATTCTATTGCCGGAGAGCATTTCCCGGGCGTTGTTTTTCACTTTTTCTCTGTCTTCAGGGTGAATGATGGCATTCGCTTTTTTTCCAACCAGTTCTTGCGGATTGTAACCGGCATAGGAAGCGCCCTTGAAATTGATATACTGGAACGTGCCGTCTTGAACCACGTAAACGCCGGCAAAAGATCTTTCCGACAGGGTTTTGTAGAGTTCCCCGGCTTGCTTTCGGACGGTCACATCACGAACAATACCTCGAAATCCTGTCTTCTCGCCCGCCGCGTTTTTCATCAGAGACCCCGAAACCTCCAGGACCTTCCGGGTTCCGTCTTTTCTCATGCAAACATAGTCTGATATTTTCGATGCGATGCCCGTGCGATAGATTTCATTATAAATCCTGTACATCTTTTTGGCCGTTTCCGGGGATGTGTATTGCCGGTTATTCATCCCCAGAAATTCCTCTTTCGTGTACCCTGAAAGGTTCTGCAGGGCCTTGTTAAAGAAGATGAGATTTCCCTTGAGATCTATTTCATAGTATCCGTCTTCCACGCTCTCGATGATGGTCCGATATCTTTCCTCGTTTTCCCGCAATGCCTGTTCCCGTTCCCGCAGGGCGGCCAGCTCTTCAAGGATTTGTTTTTTTGTCTTTTTTTCGTTCTTCACTGGCGGGGCTCACTATTCTGCCTGCGGGCTCATCCTGTTTCTGTAAGCGTTTGAGAAGGCGCGTTGAGTGTGTTCAAGCATTCAATATTAAAAAGTATACTATACGAGATGATGTGCCCTGTCAAATTTTATGAC
>CAYXFF010000127.1:0-4912 GCA_964464185.1 uncultured Syntrophaceae bacterium
GCCGCCAGAGAAGTGACAGGATCCTGCTGCCATCTTTCCCTGGACGATGTGGAACTTCTGGTGGACTGCGGCATGCATCAGGGGAAAAACGGCGAGGAAAAAAACGAGACCGCGTTTGAATTCAATCCGGCGGGAATAGACGCTCTTTTCCTTACCCACGCGCACATCGATCATTCGGGACTCGTGCCGCGCCTCGTGCGCGAGGGATTCAAGGGACGGATCATAACGACCCCGGCCACAGCGGATCTGGTCGAGATCCTGCTCCGCGATTCGGCTCATATCCAGGAGAAAGATGCCGAATGGCTGACCCGAAAATCCCGCCGTAAAGGAAAGGAAAGACGTTTCGAGCCTCTTTACACGATGAGCGATGTCGAAGCCATGATTCCTCTCTTCAGCCGGAAGGATTACGGAGAAACAGGAAAGGTGAACCGCGGAATCAAATACCGGTTCACGGATGCCGGTCACATCCTTGGCTCCGGGACGCTGGAGCTTTGGTACAAGGGCGGCCGGGGAGAAAAGAAGATCGTCTTCTCCGGTGATATCGGGAAAAAGGGAAACCCCATCATCAACGATCCCCGTCACACGACTCAAACAGACTACGTAGTTGTGGAGTCCACATACGGCAACCGGCTGCACAGGGGGATGGAGGAGAGCATTGAGGAATTGAGGGATGCCATTGAATCCACCTTCAAAAAAGGAGGAAACGTCCTGATTCCGTCCTTTGCCGTGGGAAGGACGCAGGACATTCTCTACATTCTGAACAAACTCGTGAGGGAGCGCAAACTCCGCCCCCTGAATGTTTACGTGGACAGCCCTCTCGCTGAAGAGGCCACCAGGATTTACCTCTCCTATCCGGAATACTATGATGAAGAAGCAAGAAAATTATTCCAGCTCAAGGAAGGGGACGCCGTGAAGCTTCACTTCACAAAAAACGTGGAAGACTCCCAGAGAATAAACAAGATCAATTCCGGCGCCGTGATCATCGCCGGGAGCGGCATGTGCGAGGGCGGCCGCATCAGGCATCATCTGAAGCACAACCTCTGGCGGTCCGAGTGCAGCATTATTTTCGTGGGCTTTCAGGCACAGGGAACCCTTGGCCGGCAGATCGTGGACGGCGCAAAGACGGTCCATTTCCTCGGGGAGGATTTTGCGGTGAAGGCGAGGATCTGCACGATCGGCGGCTTTTCAGCTCACGGAGACCAGGGAGAGCTTTTGGAATGGCTGAGCACGTTCTCCACAAATCCAGAAGTCTTCATCGTTCACGGCGAAGAAACGAGTGCCCTGGCGTTTGAGAAGGCTGTGAAGGAAAAGCTGGGCCTTGTAACGCATGTCCCGCATCTGGGAGAGGCCTGGGAAATATAGCCGCAAACATCACCGCCGCATGCCGGATCTTTGAAAACAGGTATCAGTCGTCAGCGGTCCTGCCGCTTCCGTCACAAAAAATGCCGAAGGACAGGAACAGAATCAGTCCACACCCAGGATAATATTTGACGCTTTTACGACGGCGTAGACCTTCTTTCCCTTTTTCAGTTTCAGCGTTTGAGCCGACACGTTGGTGATGATCGACACAAGTTCTGTCCCGCCGGGAAGCACGAGGGTTACCTCGGAATTGACGGCTCCAGTGACGATTCCCTTCACCTTTCCCTTCAGAATGTTTCTTGCGCTCAGTTTCATGATGAACCTCCTTCTTTTCGTTAAATGTTTTTTCGTATCCTTTTCATTTATTTTGTTTTCTTGACCCCTTGACCCCTTTTTTACCCTTCGCCTTTTTTGCAGACAGCTTCGCCCCGTCGTGCAGGGCGCCCTCCAGACCCACGATGAACCCCTGATCATCCCGGACAAGAATCTCTCCGTCCTGCGCTGCCTCAAAGAGGGTTTGGTCCAGCGCAAGGAGGGCATGCTTCACCTTCATGCCCCTGTAAATCTTGACTGGCCGATCGTTCACAAAAACCGAAATTTGTTCTTTGTCCATTTCCAAATTGTGATCAACTTTATTATTCAAGACCCGTTATTCGACCTTCCACCGCCGGCTGAACGGGAGAATGCTTCTTCAGATAATCGACAAACAGGTCTCTCAAACTGTCCCCATAGCAAATATTCTTTCCGTTCCTGAAGACCGAGAAGGCATCCCCGCCTGCGGCCAGGAAGTCATTCGTCGCGACCCGGTATCGCCTGTCCTGGGCGAGCGGCCGACCGGTTACCTCCGCCTTTACCACACGCTCACCGGCAGGTTTCGTGAGATCATACTTCACCCGCAGACCGGAAACCTGCAGGACCCCGTAGTCTCCCTTCGTATTTCTCTCCAGGATGCGGAGGAGTTGACTTCCCGTGAGTTCCATGCTGATCAGCAGATTGTCGAAGGGAAGAAGGGAATAGACCTGTTCGAGGGTGATCTTTCCTTTCGGGATGTTTGCCCGGATGCCCCCGCTGTTTTGAAAGGCGACGTCCGACCCCGCCGCCTCCCGCATGGCATCGCAGATCAGGTTGCCGACGTTCGATTCTCCCCGGGAATTTCTGATGAGGCCCACCTTCGTCTCGCCCGCGACGACGGCGAATCGTTCTCTGATCTGCCGATAGTATGTCTCCACCAGCCGCGCAATATCCGGGTCAAAGGGATCGTCCTTTCCGGAATATACTTTCTTTAATTCATTTTTTCTCGTGAAGGAGATGATCCGGTTGTGTTCCGGGTCGAAGGTGATTTTCAGCACCCCCAGGTAGAACCCGTAGCACCCGGCCTGGACGATAATCGTTCGGTTCACCAGGACGGGATCCTCCACGGCGGTGTGGCTGTGACCGCCCACGATCACGTGAATGCCGGAAACCTCTTGAGCCATTTTCCTGTCCGCGTCGAGTCCCGAGTGAGAAAGCACGACGATCAGCCTTGCCCCCTTTGCCCTTGCGTCCTTGATGATCCTCGGAAGCACGGCCTTCGGATCAAGAAAAGTCAACCCTCTGACGTTATCGGGCTTCGTCGTGTATGCCGTCTCCGGTGTCGTGATTCCGATCACGGCTGCCTTGATGCCTTTCCGTGTCAGAAGGATGTAAGGCTTGACCCCGGGGAGATAACCCCCTTTCCCGTCCACGATGTTTGCCGAGAGGAAGGGGAAACGCGCCGATGTCCGCAGATGGTCGAGGACATCCCTGCCCCAGTCGAATTCGTGGTTTCCGATCGCCATGGCGTCGAAGTTCAGGGCGTTCATGATTTCGATGACCGGCGCGCCCCGAAAGACGTTGGACAGGGCCGTCCCCTGAAACATGTCCCCGCCCGAAAGAAGCAGGGTCCCCCGGGGATTCTTTTGCCGCTCCTGAGCGATCATATGGGCCATCCAGGCGCCGCCGCTGACCGGTCTATCCGGATCGACAGCCTTCTCGATGGACGGGAGAATGTGTCCGTGGGTGTCATTCACATGCAGGATCGTGATCCGGACAGGGGGACGGGCCGAGGCAAAGGATGACGTGAAGAAAAGGAGGAAAAGAGAAAGAACAAGGGCAACACCAAAAGATCCCCTGTTCGAAAACCGCTTTCCGGCGAATCCCGCCCCTGTTCTTTTTCTCAACATGCCGGCCGCACCTTTGATCGTGTCGCCCATTTCAAAATAGGGCCGGTATCAGATTACAATGCCATGGACGATGATTCAAGGATAAAACGCCCCTTGAATTGGATAAGGGGAAATGAGCGGGTGAGATGAGACGTTTATAAAACGAGCATGACGGACGGATGGCTGCGCAGCGACTCGTAAAGGGCGAGCCGCACCGCTTCGCTGGGAACGAGAACCTGAACATTCAGGCAGTGGTATTTGCCTTTCGCGCTGCTGCTGGAGAGGGACACGGTATAAGCCTGATCCCGCATCACCTGAGCAACCGCCGCTTTGAGTCCTTCCTGATCCCCCCCGATGATTTTGTAGATCCAGGAACAGGGATATTCCATTACGGGTTTTTGAGCGCCTTTGTTCATGAAGAGCATCTGTTTTCTCCGGTCCTGCAATGGCGAAACTCCCTTATTTCAATTTTCTTCTTATCACATGAATGGCCGATGCCTTGAAGGACGCCGTGACCGGCATCCCTTCCCGGAGAGACAGATCATCGATGGCGTTGCGCGTGACATAGGCGGCGAGCGGGAATCCGCAGTCTATTCTCACTTTGTAGAAGGCGCCGGAAGGAATGATTTTTTCCACTGTTCCCCTGAAAACGTTTCTCGCGCTTGTCGCGGATGCGGGGCCGGATTCCGAAAGGGTCACATTCTCCGGCCGGATACAGAGAACGACGTCTTCGCCGGGGACGGCTTCTCCCGCGGCCTCCACGCTGCGACCGAAAGCGGATATGAACAAAGCGCTTCCGTTCTTCTCGGCCACCTTTCCCGGCAGGATCGTCTCCGTTCCCACGAAAGAGGCGACCCATTCATCCGCCGGATGATTCATCACCTCTTCGGGAGCGCCTGCCTGCACGATCTTCCCGCCGTTCATCACCGCGATTCGATCGGAGAGCCTGATGGCTTCAAGCCGGTCGTGTGTGGCCATGACGGTCGTTGTTCCCGTCTCCCGGATGACCCGCTCCAGATCGTCAATGATCGATTCGCGGGCCGGCGGATCGAGCGAAGCGAATGGTTCGTCGAGAAAAAGAATTTCCGGCCGCGTGGCAAAGGCCCGGGCGAGGCTTGTCCGCTGCGCCTCTCCTCCGGAAAGGGTTTTGGCGGAGCGGTCCGCCAGGTGGGAAATTCCGAATCGGGCGAGCTGCGCCGCGGCGATGTCCCTTATTTCCGATCTTTTGATGCCGCGGATCCTGAGGCCCGAGGCGACGTTTTCGACCACGGTGGTATCGAAGAGAAGGGGTTCCTGAAAGACCATGGCGAGTTTCCGGCGGTATTGAATGACGGAGTGATTCGAGCCGATTATTTGTCCTTTGAAATAGACGT
>CAYXFF010000128.1:0-1573 GCA_964464185.1 uncultured Syntrophaceae bacterium
CAGAACACGCTCCTTTATCACCTCGATGTACGAATCCACAGAATTCTCCTCCTTAGCAGACTGTTGAAAAAATCGTAAAGAATGTCATCCCCGCGAAGGCGGGGATCCAGTTTTCTTTTGTTGTCATGGTGAGCTTGTCGAACCATGGATTCCCGATCGGGTCGGGAATGACAACAGCGGACAGAAAACTGTTTTTCAAACACCTTTTTTATAGACGATATATGGTCAGCATAAGCGTTGGCCGCCCGTAAAGTTAAAAAGAATGGTCGAAACGCTCCCGGATTTCTTATTGGAAAGCGGCGCTTTTGTCAACCGCTATATGCAATCATGGTTTACAAACAAGCTTTTCCGCGATAAGGATATGGGCCAACCGGCTTTTTGACGTTGACCTTTATGGCTGGTGTCATTAGTATACCTTTGTTTTTCCGGAATTCTTATACAGGCAAGAGGTTTTTGGGCCGCATTCAACTGAGCGATATGAGGGAAAACTTGCGCGATAAGGGTAAAAAGGTTCTTGTGGCGATGAGCGGAGGAGTCGATTCATCCGTTGCCGCTTATCTGCTGATGGAAGAGGGATTCAGGGTCGAGGGCGTGACCATGAATTTTGGCATCGAGGGGGTT
Source organism: uncultured Syntrophaceae bacterium (assembly GCA_964464185.1). Taxonomy (GTDB): domain Bacteria; phylum Desulfobacterota; class Syntrophia; order Syntrophales; family UBA4778; genus UBA4054. The sequence goes on from CAYXFF010000128.1 coordinate 622, forward strand.
GGAGATGAAGGGGCACGGCGCTGCGGCGCCGAAGCCGCCGGCGATGCAAAGCGGGTCTGCGAATGCCTTGGAATCCCGCATCATGTCCTGGATTACGCGGATGACCTGAAAGAAAAAATCATTGGTCCCTTTGTTGACGAATACAGAAAAGGCCGGACACCCAATCCCTGCGTGAACTGCAACCGTTTTCTCAAATTCGGAAGCCTTCTCGAAAAGGCGCGCGCCATGGGCTTTGATTTCCTGGCGACAGGCCATTACGCGAAGATTGAAACGCGTGACGGCGATTATTTTCTGAAAAGGCCAAGGGACAAAAGGAAAGATCAGACCTATTTTCTATATGCCATTCCCCGCAGCGTTCTCGGGTCCCTTCTCTTTCCTCTCGCTCCTTTCACGAAGGACGAGGTGTGGGAAACTGCGAAACGCACAAAGCTGCCCGTTGCCGACAGGGCGGAAAGCCAGGACATCTGCTTCATCCCCCAGAAGAACTACGGCGCCTTTCTCTCGGAACGCATCCAGGGGATAAGGCCCGGACCGATCACGGACTGCTTGGGGAATAAACTGGGAGAGCACAAGGGGATTGTCTTTTATACCATAGGCCAGCGGGGCGGGCTGGGGATCAGCGCCAAGTCGCCGCTCTATGTGGTGTCCATCGATGTTCCGGGGAACCGGATCGTCGTGGGCGGCAAGAAGGATATCATGGCTATAGCGCTCTTGGCAGGAGATCTCAATGTGCTTGCCGGGGAATGGCCGACAACGGTTTACGGAAAAGTGCGGTACAGGAAAAAAGAGGCCCGCTGCAGCGCCGTCGTGGAAGGAGACAAGCTCTGGGTGATATTTGAAGAAGAGCAGGCGGCCATCACCCCGGGACAGTCCGTTGTTCTCTATGACGGGGATATTGTTCTGGGCGGAGGCGTTATCGAGGAGGCTTTCAGCTGACCTCAGGCGGAGTGAT
>CAYXFF010000128.1:1673-4912 GCA_964464185.1 uncultured Syntrophaceae bacterium
TAAGGAGGGAGTATCGCTATGCCCGGCATGGTTTTGAAACAATGTCCCAAGGTTTACATCCTGGAGACGCACCGATCCAGGACACCGGACTCGACGCTGCATTTCATTGAGAGCATGAGAGACCTCATCGGCATGATGGATTTCCGAGAGGCGTCGGGGATCGACAGGATAGGGATTCCGGTGTTCACCTGCGATCGGGTCCGGCCGGACCATTCAAAAACGAGCCATACGGGAAAGGGCGTATCGCCGATCCAGGCCCAGGTCTCTCTGACCATGGAGGCGATCGAACGTTATTCGTCGGAATTCAGGGACGAATATCGGGACAAGCTGGTTCATGGCAGTTTCAGCAATTTGAAATCGAAATTCAACATTCTGGACCCGCGGGAAATGATCCTCTCGCAGGCGAGCGACTATAATCACGAGAGTGTCATTCACTGGGCCCGGGGTTACGACGTGGCAAAGAACGAAGATATCCTGGTCCCGGCCTGCGCGGTCTACCATCCCTTTCACATGGGTGAGGCGTTTCTCCTGGAGACCCACACCAACGGCCTCGCTTCGGGAAACGCACTCGAAGAAGCCGTGGTTCACGGCCTCGCCGAGCTCATCGAGCGCGACGCCTGGAGCATCGCGCGCTACACGCGGGACTTCAGCGATGCCCTGTTTATTGAGGATGTTCCCGACAACCGGTTTATCGTAAGCATATTTGAAAAATTCGAAGACGCGAATATCGAGATCGTCGCCAAGGATATCACTACCGATATCGGCGTCCCCGTCATCGCCGCTTTTTCCCGTGACCTTGTCTATCCCACGATGAAACCCATTGACGGATTCGGCGCTCACCTTGATCCCCGGGTCGCCATGATCCGTTCGCTGCTGGAGATTGTGACCACGCGGGCGCTGTTGATTCAGAAGCACGGGATCGAAGGAATGAAGGAATCGGTGACGGCTTATCTCGGCGATCATGGAAACGACGAAGACCCGAGGTTCTATGCCTATGGTCAGAAAGGGCTGCGGGATCTCGAAGTGGGCTACAGTGAGGATATCCTGCTGGACATCAGGGACATTGTCGCTAAACTGGAGGCGAGAGGGCTGGAACGAGCCATTGCCGTGGATCTCACGAGACCGGACACGGGCATTCCCACGGTGCGGATGATCGTGCCGGGGCTGGAAACGTACTGTTTTGACCGGACGAGAATCGGGACGCGAATCCTGGACGCCGTTATTCCAGATAACCCTGTTCCGGCATGAGGCCATAGCGTGAAAGGACGCCGCCTGTCGCCAAAATGATTTTGCCGGGGATTCGGATTTTCCCGTGCAGCATGGGGCCTTCCACGTCGGATGCCGCCGGTCCGAAGGCGAAGAAATGATCGAAGGCCTTGTTGGCGTTGGTGAAGGCGTTCCCGCAGGGCAGGGGCTGCACGAGCGCGAAGACATCGCGGACAGCCAGGGTGATCCTGTCGGAAATCTCCCGGGCTTTTTCGACGCTGCCCTTTTCGAGACTTTCGATGATGTCCCGGATCTCCCGGGGAAAGCAGTTGGCCGTGCTGAGGAGAAATCCGTCGTAGGGTCCCCCGGAATCCTTGAGCCAGCGGGCGTACTCACCCTCGGCGCCGCGCACCATAAAAACATCTCCCTTGTCAACGCGGGACACGGCAATGCCGTCCTGACCGCTCGAATCCTTGAAGAGGATGACGTTGGAATATTTCCGCACGAGTCTCCCGAAGGTTTCCGGGGCCGCTTCATTTTCCGTTATCTGGGGAAGCTGATAGAGGGCGGTGGGCAGGCCCATGTCGAGGATCCGGGAAAGGCCGGTTTCAATGTCGGCCTGGGTGAGCGTTTTCCCCCGGGGCGGGCACACGGTGAAACCGCATACACCCGCGGCCCTGAGAGCTTCCGCGGTCTTTTTCTTTGAAATCCCACTCTCCCGCTCGACCAGGGCAAGCAGGTCCGATATCGTCCGTTCCATTGTTTCGGTGTCGGCTTTCAGGACACCGAGAAGAAGAGAGGCCTTGTATGCCGGGGCCTTCCTGATCGCGAATTGGGCCACCTTCAGTGTTTCATCATCGTCAAGCTCCCACCCGTCGCCGGTGGATCCGGGAATGAGGAAGCCCTTTACCCACGGAATGATGTGATCGAGATGACGGCTCATCCGGTCAAAGTCGATGCCGCCGTCGTTCCGGTAATGCGTGAGCAGAGGGCACCAGAACCGGGGAATGCCGCGGGGAAAAAGTTCCTTGAGCAAAGCCTTTCGCCGGGCGGCGATGTCACTCATGGGCGGTCTCCTGTCTGGCTTCTATCTCTTTGATCTTATCGAAAAGCTTCTGATTCACCGGGGTGGGGATACCGTGGCGCTTTCCAAGTTCGATCATCCTGCCGGCGAACATCTCTACTTCCGTTTTCCTTCCGGCCTCCACGTCCTGGAGCATGGAGGTCTTTCCCGTGGGGTTGAGACCGGAGAGAACCTTGTACCAGTCCTCAACATCATCCCCGGACAGGGCAACTCCCAATTTCCCGGCGAGCGCGATCACTTCCCGCATGGCCTCTCCCATGAGGTCCTGCGCCTCCCGCGAGTTCTGGAATACGGAGTAGGGCGCCCGGAGGACGGCGGATGCCTGATTGATGCCCACGTTGATCATGAACTTCCACCAGAGAGTGCGGATCATGTCGGGAGGCGTCACATAGGCGATTCCCGCCTTTTCAAAAAGCGCCTGGACACGCTTGACGCGGTCCGTGAGAACAGGATTTTTGTCCTCGCCGAAAAAAATCCTTCCCTGGTTCGTGTAATTTATCCGGTTTCCCTCTCTCTGGGCGTCGATCCCCACGGAGGTGGCGTAGAGGAGCTTATCCATCCCGTAGGCGGCGCCGATCCGCTCCTCGCTTTCAATGCCGTTCATGACGGAGAGGATGGTCGTTTCATCACCGACCCTGTTTTTCATCTCTTTTATTGCGGCGTCAAGGTGGTGATGTTTCACGGCGACGATGATGAGATCGGCAGGCGGCGACAGGTCTTCCGGCCGGAGAACCGGGATGGGGTAGGGCTTGCCGTTCACGATGAGGCCTTCCCGGCTCAGCCGTTCGTATCGGCTGCCGCCGGCGACAACGGAGACACAGCGGGGGTTCCAGTCGTAAAGAATGCTGGCGTAGGAGCCTCCCACGGCACCGGCCCCGATGATTGTAACGGTTTCAATTTGCGGTTTCATGATCCTGTCTGGTCACCCCCTGTTTTTATCTTTCCCGTT
>CAYXFF010000129.1:0-4893 GCA_964464185.1 uncultured Syntrophaceae bacterium
TCCGGGATCGCATGGATGACATTCGCCATCAGCACGGTATCAAAACTCTCCGGCGGGAAAAGGATATCCTGACAATCGACTTTTTTATATCGGATATTCTGAAATCTTTTTAAATTGACCTTTGCCCTGTCCAGCATGTCTTCGGAAAGATCGGTGGCGAGTACGTCTGACGCGTTTCTCGCGATCGCTCTTGTAAAAAAACCCGTGCCGCATCCGCACTCTATCACGTCGCCCAGATTTTTTTCTTTCCTCAACTTCCCGATGAGCGCCTGCCTGAGCGTCTTTCCAACAATGTAATCGGTGTAGTCATCATAGTGATTCGCGTACCGGCTCCAGTACTTTTCTCTCACATCTTTTGTCATGGCTCCGTCCCCCCGGAGTGGCGTCTCCGCGCACAGGACAATAAACGATTTGGAAAGAGATTCTAATCGTTTGCGAAGTCCCCCGTCAACAGAAAAGGTCGCTGTGACTGCTTTTCATTTTCCCTTCACACCTTCACATGAATGATCGGCAATCCGAGGTGTTTGCGCCCTCTCTCTCCCGGGAAGCGGGTCTGATCCCTTACCGTGGGCTCCCCGCGCCTCCCCTTTCCCAGGACTTCGATGAGATGCGAGCCGCCCAGATGAAGGGTGTGCTTGCCGAATTTTCCGCCCAGGATGTCGGCCGCCCTGTAAAGACGGCGGATCTTCTCGGCCTTCATGGGACTTTCAAAGAGGGAATACTGGGTATTCCTGTCCGGCACCAGGTCCAGGAGAACCGTTCCCGTGGCCCGGTACATCTCCTTCCCGTCATAGATCCGATCGAAGATTTCCCGCAGGAGGCCAGAGATCTCCAGGGGATGGGCCGACGGACGGACGAGCTTTACCTCTTCCCCCCTGAAGCTGAAATCGTTTTTTTTCAGGAAGAGGACGATCTTCCGGGGGGCGAGAGAATAACGCCTCGCCTTCAGGCAGGCCGACTCGACGTTTCTCAGAAGCTGGGCAAAGAGATAGTCCGGGTTGTTCGTGGCGGGCGCGAAGGTCTTGGTCTTGCTGATGGAAGCATAGACGCTCTTCTCTTCCGGGGATACGGGATAAACGGATTCCCCCCGGAGCTCCCGCCAGATCTCCTGACCCGGCTTGGTGAAGCGCTTCAGGACGACCCTCTCCGGGAGTTTCGCGAATTCCAGGGCGGTGCGGACCCCCAGCTTCCAGAGGTAGTTGGCCGTGGCGGGACCGATCCCCCAGACCGCCTGCACCGGGAGATCCCGGAGATACCCGGGAATCTTTCTCCCGGGGATCATGGTGAATCCGTCGGGCTTCCGGTGCTTGGAGGCGATTTTCGCCAGGACCTTCGTGACGCTGAGGCCCACGGTCACGCTGATTCCCAGGTCCCTCCCGATTTCCTCCTTGATTTTCAGGGCCATGGTCTCATAGGAGGCGTGGTGCGCCCTTCTCATCCCCGTGAGATCCGCGAAGGCCTCATCGATGGAATACTCCTCCACCTGGGGGGTGAACTTCCGGATCACGTTGAACATCCGCCGGGAGAAGAGGCTGTATGTTTCGTAATCGGAGGGGAGGACGATGAGGCCGGGGCAGAGTGCTTTCGCTTCGTGAAGGGGGACACCCCTTTTGATCCCCAGCCGCTTGGCCGCGTAGCTCGCGCAGGCGACGATTCCACGCTCTCCCCCGGTGATGACGGGCTTCCCTCTCAGCTCGGGATGGATGGCCTCCTCGCAGGTGGTGAAGAAGGCATCCCCATCCACGTGGAGGATCGCCCGGGGCCAGGAATGAAGGCTGAAGACCGTCTCACTCATGGGATCCCTATCGGTGGTATTTCCGGATGACGGCGGTGATGATCCCTCCCACCCTGAGTTCCTCTTTCGGCCGGATGGGAGGGTATTTCTCGTTGGCGGACTCCAGGACGACCCTGCCGCCCCGTTTCGTGAAGTACTTCATCGTCCATTCCCCGTCCACCTGGGCGAGGATCACGTCCCCGTTTTTCGGCTCCCTTCCCTTCTCGACGATGACGAGGTCGCCCGGCTTGATCCCTTCCCCGATCATGGAATCTCCGCTCACCTTGAGGATAAAAGAGGATGCCGGCCGGGTGATGAGGTACTCGTCCAGGGAAATGACGTCCCGGAGCTCCTCTTCCGCCGGGGATGGAAACCCGGCCTGGATCTCGCCCACGAGGGGGAGAAGAAGAGAACGGCGGAGAGGCTTCAGAAAGCCCTTCGGATCCCTTTCCAGGACGCCGTTCGCCATGAGCTTCTTCACCCAGAAATGGACGACACTCTTGGAGCGCACCCCCAGGAGTTCTGTCATCTCCGAATAAGTCGGCATCCGGCGGTTGTTCAGGAAAAATTCCGAGATCCGCCGCTCCACGGTTTCAAGGGTTCTTTTCTCTTTCATGAGGCCGATTCTAATAGAACGCTCGTTCTATTGTCAAGGTGATTTTTCAGTTTTTTCCCCGGCCCGAAGACACGGAAACCCGTCAAAATCCATTGACACTCCCTGTAAAAGAAGGTATTTAAATTCTTCAAAATTCAGGCGAGGTGTTTTCTGGTAGAAAGCTTCATAAAAGCCGCCGCAACCGGCTTCGGTATTGGTTTTGTTCCCCTTGCCCCCGGTACGGCAGGGACGGTTGTCGGGATACCCCTCTATCTCGTTTTTTCACGTCTCCCCTGGCCTCTTTGCCTGTTATCCATCGTGGCCTTCTCCTTTCTGGCGATTTATATCTCCGGGGAGGCGGAAAACATGTTCCGAAAGAAAGACGCCCCGCAAATCGTCATTGACGAGATCGCCGGGTTCCAGTTCACCATGTTCCTGATCACGCCGACGGCCTGGCATATACTTTGCGGTTTTCTGCTTTTCAGGTTCTTCGACATCCTGAAGCCCTTCCCGGCCGGTTACTGCCAGAAAAGACTTCCGGGCGGCTACGGGGTGGTGGGGGACGATGTCGTGGCCGGGATTTATGCGAACATTTCCCTGACGCTCCTGATCCTGGCCTTAGGGATATGAAACAGGAAGGAATGATGGAATAGTGAAGATCGGCATACTCACCATCGGCAACGAACTCACAACCGGCAGGATCCAGGATACAAATTCCGCCTTCATCGCGTCCTCTCTGAATACCCTGGGCTGGCAGGTGACGCTCACGATGGCCGTGGGCGATGACGATGATTCGATAAAAAAAGGGCTCGATTATATCCTGGCCCTTTCCGACGCCGTGATCGTGACGGGCGGGCTGGGCCCGACAGCGGACGACATGACCACGGCGGCCATCGCGAAGGCTTACGGCCTCGATCTCTACACCGATGAGGACGTCCTCAAGGAAATAAAGTCGCGCTTTGAACGATACCGAATCGAGTGGACACCGAACAACGCCAAGCAGGCCATGTTTCCCTCAGGCGCCCGGCCCATTTACAATTCCACGGGAACCGCCTGGGGATTCGCCCTGAAAACAGCCGGGAAACTGATCGCCGTCATTCCCGGTGTTCCCTCGGAGGTGAAACGGATGTTCCCCGAAGGGGTCCTTCCCCTTCTCAAGGATTTGCAGCCGGGCTCAAGGGAATTCGTCTCAAGCCGAACCATCAAGCTCTTCGGTCTTTCCGAGGCGAAAGTGGACCAGACCGTCACGGAACTGAAACTCCGCATTCCGGGCATCAGCATCGGTTTTTACCCGCGGTTCCCTGAGAATCATATCGTATTGACATCAAGGGGCCTCTCGGAAGAAAATGTCCAGAAGAATCTCGCGAAAGCCGAACGGCGAGTCACAGAAGCGCTCCAGAAATACATCTTCGGTTACGATAACGAAACCCTCGATGGGATTGTCGCCTCGCTTCTGGCGCAAAAAAAACGGACCCTGGCCGTGGCGGAATCCTGCACGGGAGGCCTTATCGCAGACCGCCTGACAAACATTCCGGGGAGTTCTCTCTTCCTGGAACGCGGAGTCATCACGTACAGCAACGAGAGCAAGGTACAGCTCCTCGGCGTTCCGGCGGAAACCATCGAGAAATTCGGAGCCGTGAGCGAAGAGGTGGCTCTCCTCATGGCTGAGGGCGTGAGGAAACTCGCCGGCACGGACATCGGCATCGCTGTCACGGGAATCGCGGGCCCCGACGGCGGGACAGACGGCAAGCCCGTGGGTACTGTCTACATCGCCCTTACGGACAGAATGAGATCCTTCAGCCGCCTTTTCCATTTCCGGTGGGAACGTCGGCGCGTAAAAGAAATATCGGCTCAATGGGCTCTGGAAATGCTCAGAAGATACCTGATAGAGGAAGCGTCCGATGGCAGATAAAGGCCTTGTCAGGGCCTTTCTCGCCATAGATCTTCCCGACAGCCTGCGGGGCGAGATCGGAAAGATTCAGGACCGGCTGAGACCTCATGTGAGCGGCATCCGGTGGACAAGACCGGAGGGCATTCATCTCACCCTCAAGTTCTTCGGGGATATCTCGAAAGATGAGATTGAAACCCTGTCCCGTGTGATTGAAAATACGACGGGAGGTGTTTCGCCCTTTTCGCTCAGGCTGGGAACTCCGGGGTTTTTCCCGGGAACCCGGAGACCGCGGGTCCTTTGGATCGGCGTGGACGGTGATGTGGCGGCCCTTGTAAAACTCCAGCAGGAAATCGAAAGGGATCTTGAGACAGGCGGTTTCAGGATGGAAAGCAGGCCGTACAGTCCTCACCTGACGATGGGCAGATTCCGCGACCCCGTAAAGTCATCGGGTCTTGAGAGAACCCTGGAAAACATAACAGACGTCTATCAGGCGGAAAGCTTCCTTGCCGAAGGCCTGACGTTTTTCAAGAGTGATTTGAAACCGGGGGGCGCTGTGTACACGGCACTTAGATTTTTTCCGTTTCTGGGACGTTAAAAAAACGACGGGTGAGAATTTCGGAGTTTCTTAAGAAA
>CAYXFF010000130.1:0-4866 GCA_964464185.1 uncultured Syntrophaceae bacterium
CCTTGATGACTCTCGCGTCCCGGAATCCCGCCTCCCGCTCGTCGGCATGAAATAACCGTTGAATTATTTCCTCTCTGTGTTATCAAGAACACTGAACGGAGAGGATAGAGATGCTTCGACAAGCTCAGCATGACATAGCGAAGAAAGGAAGAGGTGCCTCATGAAAATCACGAACCTTGACAGCATTGAGAAGATGAAGATGACGATGGAAGGGGCGAAGGACACCTGGAAGCAGGTGCCCCTGTCGAAAGCGGACGGCTCGCCGAATTTTTCATTCCGCGTCTTCACGATCATGCCCGGCGGCCACACGCCTTACCACACGCACGTCTCCGAGCACATGAACTATTTCATCGAGGGCGACGGCGTCCTGGTGACGGAGAGCGGCGAAGAGCGTCCGGTGAAAAAAGGCGACTTTGTCCTCGTTCTGCCCGGCGAGAAACATCAGTATAAGAACAAGTCAGCGCAGAACCCGATGATCATGATCTGCGCCGTTCCCAAGGAATACGAATAACCGAAAGACTCACATCACGCCGTACTTTTTCAGTTTCTGATGAAGGGTCCGCCGGGTGATCCCGAGACGCCTGGCGGCCTCGCTCTTGTTTCCCCTGGTCTGTTCAAGGACCCTCAGGATCGTCGCCTTCTCCACCCCATCAAGAGGAAGGTTCTCCAGCGCCTCCAGAGACAGTCCGTCTGCCGGCGATGCCTCTTCAGGGATCGGGTCCCTGAACACGGGAGACAGATCCTCCTCATCCAGATATTCGGACCGTGCAAGCACCACCGCCCTTTCCACCGTGTTCATGAGTTCCCGGACATTCCCCGGCCACGCGTACCTGAGGAGGCGGTCCATGGCCTGGGGGGTGAAGCCGCTGATGGTCTTGCGGTTCCTCTCGGAAAATATTTTCAGAAAGTGCTGGGCCAGAAGGGGAACGTCTTCCTTCCGCTCCCTCAGGGGCGGAACGTGAAGGGTGACGACATTCAGCCGGTAGTAGAGATCCTCCCTGAACCGACCCCTGGCGATCTCATCGATGAGATCCCGGTTCGTGGCGGCGACGACGCGCACATCAACGCGGATCACGTCGTTTCCACCCACCCGCGTGATCTCCCTCTCCTGCAGGACTCTCAGAAGCTTCACCTGCATGGCGAGAGACATCTCGCTGACCTCATCCAGAAAAATCGTCCCGCCGTCGGCCTGGCGGAACTTCCCTTCCTTGCGCCGGTCGGCGCCCGTGAAAGCTCCCTTTTCATGGCCGAAGAGTTCCGACTCGAGAAGGGTTTCCGTGATGGCGGCACAGTTGATCTTGACGAAAGGCCCTTCCCTGCGGGTGCTGTTCACATGGATGGATCCCGCGATCATCTCCTTGCCCGTCCCGGACTCCCCAGTGATGAGGACGGTGGCTTCCGACGGCGCGACCTGGGCCGCCGTTTCAAGGAGTTTCATCATGGCCTGGCTCCGGCCGATGAAACTCCCCCGGTCAAAATGCTTTCCCAGACTCTCCTTGAGCAGCCGGTTCTCTTCCTTCAGGCGGCTGTGCTCCATGGCCCGGGCCATGGCGAGTCTCAGCTCGTCAAAATCAAGCGGCTTCGTGAGGTAATCGTAGGCTCCCTTTTTCAGGGCTTCCACGGCCGTTTCCACGGAGGCATAGGCCGTCATGAGGATGACCGGGATGGCGGGATTGAAGCTCTTGATCTGTTCGAGGGCCTCGATGCCCGACACATGGATCATCCGGATGTCCATGAGGACAAGGTCAAAGGGCTTCCCGTGAACGGCCTCTATCGCAGCCTCTCCATCCTCGGCCTCGGAAACCTCATATCCCCATCCGGAAGTAAGGGTCTTGAGCATCGTTCGATGGGCAAGATCGTCGTCCACAACAAGAACCGTGTTTTTTCTTTTCATGATAGCTGACCTCTTTCATCGGCATTTTCCTCCGCAACAGGCAGAAAGACGGATACCGTAGTCCCTTTCCCCGGTTCGCTCTCGACCCGGATCTTTCCGTCATGGGCCTCCACGATTTTGTGGACGATCGCCAGACCCAGGCCCGTCCCCGACGGCCTTGTCGTGAAGTAGGGATCGAAGATCCGCGGAAGGTCTTCTTTCCGGATGCCCGCGCCCGTATCGGAAATTGCGACGCGTATCCGCCGGTCAGGATCCCTGCCAAGCGCCACGGAAAGCGTTCCGCCTTTCTTCATGACCCCAATGGCATTGAGATAGAGGTTGAGAAGGACCTGCTCTATCTTATCGGGATCGATCATGACCTCCGGAATTTGATGCGGCAGATCGGTCTTGACGGCAATGCCGCTATCCCGCGCCTGACCTTCAATGACCTTCAAGGCATGAAGGATCAGGGGTTCCATTTGTCTGCTCTCCAGTTTTATCTCAAGGGGACGCGAATATTCCAGCAGTTGTCCGATGACCCGGTTCAGCCGTTCCACTTCCTGAACCATGATATCGGCTGTCTTCCTGTCCTCCGGATTCTCACGGTATCTTTCCCGGAAATAGGTGGCGAATCCCTTGATGGAACTCAGGGGGTTGCGGATCTCATGCGCCACGCCCGCCGCCAGGCTGCCGAGCGATGCGAGCCTCTGGCTCCGCTCGATCTCCCTCTTGAGATAACGGATCTCCGTCATGTCCCTGAAGAGGAAAACATAGCCGAGAAAACCCTCTTCCTGATCTTTCAAAGATGCCGCGATGACCTCCAGCGGGATGATGGTATCCTTTTCAATAGAACACTCCACCTCCTTCTGCAGTATGCCGCTTCCCGCCTCAAGATCCCTCAGCAATTTCCTGCATGTGTCAGGCAAGACCTCTTCGGCCTTTTTCCCAAGGGCATCCCGCGTGGCAAGCCTCAGGATGGACTCCGCCGTCTGGTTAAAAGCAATGACCCGCTCCTCCTGATCAACGGCGACAAGCCCCATGGGCATGTTTTCCACCAGACTGTCGGAGAAAGCCTTCATCCGCGAAAGGGAGGTCCGCGCCGAACGGTAGCTCTGCGCCAGGAAAAGAGAAACGATCCCCGCAAATCCAATGAGAAGAAAGGTCAGGGCCATGAGGATCGCATGACGGGTGTCCTCATCACGGGCCTTGATGATGGGGCCCATATCCAAACCGACAAAAACGAACCATCCTGTTCCGAGCCCGGAGACAGGCGGGCGAAGAAAGCGATAGACCTCAAAGGTATCCGCGCCTTCTGTGTTGGGGACCTGCCTCCACGCGGCCTGCCTGGCTGAGACGTTCGAAAGGTCGAGATCCGTGCCATGCGATTCCGCTACCATGGACGGATCGCTGTCAGCGAGAATGGTGCCCTTTGTGTCGGTGACGACGAAGTAATCGATGCCCGGCTGCTGTGCCGTTTCAATGAGAAGCTTCTGAAGCTGAAAACGGCCCCATCGCATACCCGCGCCCGTCCTTGCACCCGCTTCAAAGGACTGTATCAGCACTTCGCCTTTTTCAATCAGAAGCCTGGTTGTGAATTCCTTCTGCTTGTTGATGTTTTGAATGGTCATTAAAATGAAGATGGGCACCAGGATCACCAGCGCCCCAATAATAATCCAGGGAGGCACAGCCACCCAGAATTTATGGCCTGTCGACATTCTGCGTTCTCTCATGCCGCTTTCAACCTCTACTCTCCCGGCACTGGATACTTAGGATGCAATTGGATACCATGATTGGATACTTATTATCCATATTTTTCAGCAGGACAAAAAGCAAAGAGAGCGAATATGTAAATATTCTAATCATAACAGTCATTTAGAACCATGCCCTGCCTCTGGCACGGCCCTTGCTCATTAAGAAATCAAGAAGATTTGAAGATAAAAAACTGAAAAGGAGAATAAAAACATGAAAAAGTTATTGGCAGTTGTGACAGTCCTTCTGTTCCTCGCCGTCGTGGTATCCCCCGTGCTTGCCCAGAGAGGACGCGGTTACGGTCCCGGCGGCGGCTGGGGTCCCGGCGGAGGTCCCTGCAGCGATCAGGCGTCGTCGAAATTAAACCTGACCGCCGAGCAGACGGCTAAAATCGATGCCCTGAGAGCATCTCACCTGAAAGAGGTGAAGCCCCTTCAGGACAAGATGTTCAGCAAGAGAGGCGATCTGAGATTGCTCTGGCTGGAAAAGAATCCGGATCAGGAGAAAATCGCGGAAGCGCAGAAAGAGATCCGGAGTCTGCGTGACCAGATCCAGGACAAGGGAACGGCCTATAGCCTGGAAGTCAACAAAGTCCTTACTCCTGAACAGCAGACTCAATTCCGGAATGCATGCCCGGGCGGCGGGTTTGGTTCCGGATATGGCCGCGGCGGCAGAGGCGGCGGCTATGGTCACGGGTACGGACCGGGTTACGGTCCCGGCGGCGGCATGATGAGAGGCAACTGGTAAAAAACGAAACAACGAGAGCGGTCGCCCGGGTGTTTTCCCCCCCTCCTTCCCCCGGGTGATCGCTCTTTTATGCAGAACCCTTCCCGGTCAATCATCCGAAATAATATATCCCGTTTTCTTCTCATGGAAAATTTTCTGAAGTAAAACTTTTTTTGTGCATTTTTATTTATCATGAAGCTCGTCAAAAAAATGCGATCTGAAGTTTTCACGCGTATGCCTGTCCATATTTTGTGTCATGGAAAATGCTTGACAGTCTTCCCTTCGTCCGTATAGAGTACCTTTGAATTAAGGGGGGATAGTTTTTGGAGGATCGTTACCTGGAGCCCTCACACAGTGATCGTTGTTCCTGTACGCTCGTTGCCAAAGTGTCTATCCCGATTTAAAAGATCAACGTCAGATTCAGAAAGGAGAGGGATCGCGATGGCTACGGGAACCGTAAAGTGGTTTAACGAAAAAAAGGGATTCGGCTTCATCCAGCAGGACGAAGGAGGAGATCT
>CAYXFF010000131.1:0-1788 GCA_964464185.1 uncultured Syntrophaceae bacterium
CGCAACAGCAACAACCTGCTCAACGATTGCCCCGATGTGGACGGGCTCAAGACGGGCTTTGTCGGACGGGCGGGCTATCATATCGTGGCCACCGCGAAGCGAGGGGAAACGAGGCTGATAGCGGTGGTCATGGGATGCAGGAATTACAGAACCCGGACAAGAGAAGCGATAAAGCTCCTGAGGGCCGGATTCGAGATGGCCAACCGGGATGCCGCACCATCCGGGAACGGCGATTTGGGGGAAGAGGATGAGGAGCCGTGATGAAATCCTGAGGGCGCTGCGGAATGCTCCCGTGTTCTGGGATGTCATCGTCATAGGGGGCGGTGCCACAGGCCTCGGCGCGGCGGTGGATGCCGCGGCCCGCGGCTACCGCACGATCCTCCTCGAACAGAGCGACTTCTCAAAAGGCACGTCGAGCCGGAGCACCAAACTCATCCACGGCGGGGTCCGGTATCTTCAGCAGGGAAACGTGAGGCTGGTTCTGGAAGCCCTTCGCGAGAGAGGAATCCTCCTTCAAAATGCCCCTCATCTCGTGCACAATCTCCCCTTCGTGGTCCCCAATTACGACTGGTGGGAGGGACCCTTCTACGGCATGGGCCTCAAGGTCTACGACATGCTCTCCGGGCGCTTCGGCCTGGGACCTTCCATGCACATCTCCCGGGAAGAGACCCTCGAACGGATTCCGACTCTGGAACCCGGAGGTCTCCGGGGCGGGATCATCTATCATGATGCTCAGTTCGATGATGCGAGGCTGGCCGTCAATCTCGCTCAGACCCTGGCCGATCTGGGAGGAACCCCTGTCAACTACATGCAGATGACGCATCTCCTGAAGACAAAGGGGTGTGTGGACGGTGTCGTGGCGCGGGACATGGAAGGCGGCGAGGAAATCGAAATCCGCGGCCGGGTCGCGGTGAACGCGACAGGCGTCTTCACCGACGCCATCCTCCGCATGGACGACCCCGCAATGCCGGACTGCGTTGTCCCGAGCCAGGGGGTGCATATCGTCCTTGACAAGGCATTTCTCCCGTCCGAATCCGCCGTCATGGTCCCGCACACAGCCGACGGTCGTGTCCTCTTCGCCGTTCCATGGCATGACCGTGTTGTCGTCGGGACGACCGACACGCCGGTGACAGAGGTCTCTCTTGAGCCGCGACCGCTCCGCGAGGAGATCGATTTTCTCCTGACCCACGCCGCGCGCTATCTCACGCGGGATCCTTCGGAGTCCGACGTGCTCAGCACCTTTGCCGGTCTGCGCCCGCTTGTCAGAACGGGCAATGTCCTCGACACGGCGTCTCTTTCCCGTGAACACGCCGTTCAGGTCTCCGGATCGGGTCTCGTGACCATCACCGGGGGAAAATGGACGACCTACCGGAAAATGGGTGAGGATGTGATCAACACGGCCGCGGAAGTGGCGGGTCTCGACGCCCGCCGTCCCGCGACCGATCAACTGCGGATACACGGCTGGCTGAAGCATGAAGCCGACGTTTATCCCCGGGATGTCTACGGTACGGACATTGTGGGCCTGGAAAAAATCGCTTCTGAAAATCCCGCGTTGGGCGAACCCATTCACCCGAAACTCTTATACCGGGCCTCCGAAGTGATCTGGTCTGTCCGGCACGAATGGGCCCGCACGGTGGAAGACGTGCTGGCCAGGCGCACCCGCGCCCTCTTCCTCGACGCCCGGGCAAGCATGGAGGCCGCCCCGGCGGTGGCAAAACTCATGGCGAAGGAACTCGGACGCGACACCTCCTGGGAAGCAGAGCAGGTTCAGAAATACCTCGAACTGGC
>CAYXFF010000131.1:1888-4846 GCA_964464185.1 uncultured Syntrophaceae bacterium
GGATTTTCTTCGATCAAGACGCGCGGCCAGCAGGGGAAGAAGGAGAAATCCCCCGGGCAGCAGGAAGCAGGTCAACAAAGGCATATAGCTTTTGAGGTGCCTGATATAAGTCTTGAGTTCGGCGATATCTTCACTGGTCCACTTTGCTTCCGTGTTCCGCTGCTTCATGAGAAGACGCATGAAACCGCTCATCTGCTGCACTTCCCGCTGAAAAAGGGTCTTTTTAGTCCGAAAAAACCGCCTGAAAAGATGCATCGGCATTTGCAATCCCTTCACGAGCCCTGAACCGAGAAGAGAGGCCTCCCGCCCCTTAATTATCCTGCCTTTTGAGCTTACCACAATTTTATATATTTTTTCATTTTCAATTTGTCCGCGTTTAGTGCTCATATTCTGGAATTATATTGTCTTTTCCGCATCTTCCCATCTTCGCAGCTTCCAAACTTCCCGTCTTTTTGGCCTTGACTTCAGTTGGCGAGTTCCCTATAGTTTGCCCCGCTTTCTACAAACAATTTTGTGTTAAATTCGTTCGAAAAAAATACACATTTGTCGCCGCAGGCGAGAAGGAAAAGATATGCCAAAACGAAAAGACATTCATAAGGTTATGATTATCGGCTCCGGCCCCATCGTGATCGGCCAGGCCTGCGAGTTCGACTATTCCGGAACCCAGGCCTGCAAGGCACTGAGAAGTCTCGGTTATGAGATCGTTCTCGTCAACTCCAACCCGGCCACGATCATGACAGACCCCGGGATGGCTGATGTGACCTACGTGGAGCCCCTGAATCTGCAGACGATGATCGAAATCATTGAAAACGAAAGACCCGACGCGATCCTGCCCAACCTGGGCGGCCAGACGGGACTCAACCTCACCTCAGAGCTCGCCCGACATGGCATTCTCAAAAAATACGGTGTGCAGGTCATCGGCGTCCAGGTGGATGCCATTGAAAGAGGTGAGGACCGGATCGCCTTCAAGGACACCATGAACCGTCTCGGTATCGAGATGCCGAAGAGCGAACCGGCTTACAACGTCGAGGAGGCCGAGGCCATCGCGGTCCGGCTCGGATACCCGGTCGTGATCCGGCCCGCCTATACCATGGGCGGCACGGGCGGCGGACTTGTCTATAATCTGGAAGAGCTTCGCACCGTGGCCAGCCGCGGTATCTCGGCGAGTCTCGTGGGTCAGATCCTCGTGGAAGAATCGGTTCTAGGCTGGGAGGAGCTGGAGCTCGAAGTGGTGCGGGATGCCAAAAACCAGATGATCACCGTCTGCTTCATCGAAAACGTGGATGCCATGGGGGTGCACACGGGAGACTCCTACTGCACGGCTCCCATGCTTACCATCGATCCCGATCTCCAGAAGAAACTTCAGAAATACTCCTATGATATCGTTGAGGCGATCCAGGTGATCGGGGGCACGAACATTCAGTTTGCCCACGATCCAAATACGGGACGGGTGGTGGTGATCGAGATCAACCCGAGGACATCCCGGTCGTCGGCCCTCGCATCAAAGGCCACGGGATTCCCCATCGCCCTCGTGTCCTCGCTTCTCGCCGGCGGCCTGACGCTCGATGAGATCCCTTACTGGCGTGAGGGGACCCTCGAAAAATACACACCCTGGGGCGATTACGTGGTTGTGAAATTCGCCCGCTGGGATTTCGAGAAATTCCCGGGCGCCGAGGACAAGCTCGGCACCCAGATGCGCGCCGTGGGCGAGGTGATGAGCATCGGCAAAACGTACAAGGAAGCTTTTCAGAAATCCATCCGGTCCATGGAAAAAGGCCGCTACGGTCTCGGTTTCGCAAAGGACTTTTACCAGAAACCGCTTGACGAACTCATGGACCTCCTCGCAGAACCTTCGAGCGAGAGGCAGTTCATCATGTACGAAGCCCTTCGAAAAGGCGCCGGCGTGGACGCCCTCTTCAAGAAGACTTACATCAAGCACTGGTTCATCGGGCAGATGAAAGAGCTCGTGGATCTGGAAGAAGAGATTTTAAAGTATAAGGGCGGGAAGCTCCCCGATGCTCTGTTCCTCAAGGCGAAGAAAGATGGATTCTCGGACCGCTACCTCGCGCAGATTCTGGGACTCCCGGAGAAGGAGATCCGGGAGCGACGGATCGCCCTGGGCCTGAAGCAGGCCTGGGAGCCCGTGCCGGTGAGCGGTGTGGAAAATGCGGCATACTATTTCTCGACCTATAACGCGCCGGATTCCGTCGGCGTGAGTGACCGCAGGAAAATCATGGTCCTCGGAGGGGGGCCGAACAGGATCGGCCAGGGGATCGAGTTCGATTACTGCTGCGTTCATGCCGCTTTTACGTTGAGGGATGAAGGCTTCGAATCCATCATGGTGAATTGCAATCCCGAAACCGTTTCCACGGATTACGACACCTCCGACAAGCTCTACTTCGAGCCCCTGACAGTCGAGGACGTTCTCAGCAT
Organism: uncultured Syntrophaceae bacterium; assembly: GCA_964464185.1. Lineage (GTDB taxonomy): Bacteria > Desulfobacterota > Syntrophia > Syntrophales > UBA4778 > UBA4054. The sequence continues at coordinate 4,322 of CAYXFF010000131.1, forward strand.
CTACGAAAAGGAAAAGCCCGAGGGCGTGATCGTCCAGTTCGGCGGCCAGACCCCTCTCAACATCGCCGACGAACTGGCGCAGGCGGGGGTCAAAATACTGGGGACAACCCCTGAGACCATCGATCTGGCCGAAGATCGAGACCGCTTCCGTCAGATGATGAGAAAACTCGGCATTCCCATGCCCGATTCCGGAATGGCGAGCACCCTGGACGAGGCCCTCCAGATCGCTGAAAAGATCGGCTACCCTCTCATGGTCAGACCCTCTTATGTCCTCGGCGGACGAGGAATGGAAGTCGTTCACGATGAGGAAATGCTCAAGCGCTACGTGGCGGCTGCCGTGGACGTGACGCCGGAGCGGCCCATCCTGATCGACAAATTCCTGGAAAACGCCATAGAGGCCGAAGCGGACGCCATCTCCGACGGGACAGACGCCTTTGTTCCCGCCGTCATGGAGCACATCGAACTTGCGGGAATTCATTCCGGAGACTCGGCCTGCGTGATTCCGCCCATCAGCATCCCGGCGCG
>CAYXFF010000132.1:0-1257 GCA_964464185.1 uncultured Syntrophaceae bacterium
ATGAGCTTGACTCCCTGCGTATTGCGATGGAGGATGCGGATCTCGTCGACGCGCAGACGGATGATATTCCCCGTGTTGCTGATGAGCATGATGTCCTCGCTTCCCGTCACCTGCTTGATCCCGGACACGAAACCGATCTTGGAAGTGGTTTTGAGATTGATGATTCCCTTCCCGCCGCGGGACTGGGGCCGGTACTCGGCAATCTCCGTCCTCTTGCCGAAGCCTTTCTCCGAAACGGTCATGATGGAGTTTTCGTTCCCGATGATTTCCATCCCCACGAGCTCATCATCCTCTTCCATCCGGATGCCGATCACGCCCCTGGCGGTCCTGCCCATGGGTCTCGCGTCCTCTTCCTTGAAACGGATGGCCATCCCCTTGCGGGTGCCGAGGAAAATATCCTGATCTCCCAGGGTCTCCTTGACATCGATCAGTTCATCCCCCTCATCAATGGTGATGGCGATGATGCCCCCCGATCTCGGATTCGAGAAGGCGGCCAGATCCGTTTTTTTGATAATCCCCTTCCGGGTCACCAGGACCACATATTTCCCCTCCACGAATTCACGGACCGGAAGAATCGCCGAGACCCGCTCCTGCGGAGATGTCTGGATGAGGTTCACAATGGCCTTTCCCTTGGCGGCTCTTCCCGCCTGCGGCACCTGATAGACCTTCAGCCAGTGGATGCGCCCCAGGCTCGTGAAGATGAGGATGAAGCTGTGGGTCGAGGCGACAAAAATATTTTCAACGAAGTCCTCGTCCTTTGTCACCATGCCCATCTTTCCGCGCCCGCCGCGGTGCTGACTCCGGTAGAGGCTCACCGGGTTCCTCTTGATGTAGCCGTAGTGGGAAACCGTGACCGCCATGTCTTCCTCAACGATCATGTCCTCGATATCGATATCGTCCACGCTCGCGACGATTTCCGTCCTCCGCTCGTCGCCGTATTTCCTCCGGATTTCTTCCAGTTCCTCCACGATGATATTGAGCACTTTCCGGGGATCATCGAGAATGCCCTGAAGGGTCTTGATGAGCCGGGTCAATTCCCTGAATTCCCCATCGATCTTGTCGCGCTCCAGGCCGGTGAGCCTCTGAAGTCTCATATCCAGGATCGCCTTCGCCTGCGCCTCGGAGAGGCCGAACTTCCGGCAGAGACCCTCGGCGGCTTCCTGCGGACTCCTGGACGCCTTGATGAGGGCAACGACGGCATCGATGTTGTTGAGGGCGATGATGAGCCCTTCCAGGATATGGGCCCGTTCCCTGGCT
>CAYXFF010000132.1:1357-4803 GCA_964464185.1 uncultured Syntrophaceae bacterium
ATCAACTCGCTCAGGTTGTGGGGCGGGATATTCGTGGCGACGCCCACGGCGATCCCGGACGATCCGTTCAGGAGAAGCCCGGGAACCCGCGAGGGCAGCACCGTGGGTTCCTTCATGGACGCGTCATAATTGGGGACGAAATCGACGGTATCTTTATCCAGGTCGGCAAGCAGCTCCTCGGCAAGCCTCGCCATCCGGATCTCCGTGTATCTCATAGCGGCAGGCGGATCTCCATCCACGCTGCCAAAATTTCCCTGTCCGTCGATGAGCGGATAGCGCATGGAAAAGTCCTGGGCCATCCTCACGAGGGTATCGTAGGCGGCCGCGTCCCCGTGGGGATGGTATTTACCGATGATATCCCCGACGATCCTGGCGGATTTCTTGTAGGCCTTGTTCCAGACGTTCCCCATCTCGGACATGGCGTAAAGGACGCGCCGGTGGACCGGTTTCAGTCCATCCCGGACATCCGGAATCGCCCGTCCTATGATGACGCTCATGGCGTAATCCATGTAGGATTTTTTCATCTCGTCTTCGATATTGACAGGAACGTTTTTCTGATAAAGCTGCTCCATGCTGTTCAACCCTCATCATGTATTTTGTTCTTGAAAATATATCGTAATATCAACTATTAAGCTGGTCGATTGTTTGCCGCGGATTATACCATTTTTTGCCGGATAAGTCGCATTCTTTTTATCCCTTTTCCGGCAAAAAAAATGCCGGTTTCACCCTTGACAAATCCTGCCGGATATAAGCAGACTGGCTCATAAAAAACACGTCCTTTGAGGGCGGATCAAGGAGTAAGGAGGCTGGTCATGCCCGCAATAGATAAGAACAAATGGAATCTTTTTTTCAAGAGAGACAAATTCGCCGCACACGTGGGCATCGAGCTGGAGAGCATCGCTCCCGGCCGGGCAAAGGTCCAATGCGAGGTTCAGGAGCATCATCTCAACGGCGTGAAGTGCGTTCACGGCGGGATGCTCTTTACCCTGGCGGACATGGCTTTCGCGGCCGCGGCGAACTCCCATGGCCGGCTCGCCGTCGCGCTGAACGCGTCCATCTCTTTTGTGAAACCCGCGAGAGGCAAGACGATTTCGGCCGAAGCGAAAGAGGTATCCAGGAGCGGACGGCATGCCGTTTATGAGGTTCGAATCGCTGACGAAACCGGCGACACCGTGTCCGTCTTCCAGGGGATGGCTTACGTGAAAAAGGAGGAATGGTAATTAGGGATGGACAACGGCCGATGTTTGAGGCATGTTATGGGGCAATCACGTTTCCAGGGAGGGTGGTCTATGAAAAAAATATTTGTTCCGGTGCTGGCTTTATTCGTTGCCCTCTTTATCACGGGTTGCGGTAAGAGCAAGGAAGAGGGCGCCCCGAAAGCGGGGATGGCTCAGGAATTTTCAGCGACGGTTATAAATAAGGCGGGCGGACACACGATGACGTCCAAAATCTACATGAAAGCCGGCAAATTCCGGATGGAGAATAAAAGGGCCGGGGGAACATACTCCATTGTCAGGCAGGACCTGAACAAGGTCTGGACGGTCATGCCGGCCGGCAAGTCTTACCTGGAGCTCTCGCAAGCGAAGGATCGAGCCGCGGAAGTCCCGGGGGAAAAAATGAAGGGAGAGGTCAGCCGGAAAGCGATCGGCTCCGAAACCATTGACGGGCACCCGACGACGAAGTACGAGGTGACGGCAAAGATGGGAGACAAAACCATGACGTCCCATCAATGGTGGGCGACCGATATCAGCTTCCCCGTCAAGACAGCGGCCGTGGATGGGAGCTGGTCCGTTACATACTCGGATATCAAGATCGGCGGCCAGCCGGACAGCCTGTTCGAACTGCCGGCGGGATACAGGAAAATGTCCATGCCCTCGATGCCCGGAAACATACAGGGCATGCTGCCGGGTAAAGGTGCAGGGAAATAGACGCCTTGATAAAAGGCGCGCCCTCTATCGCAAATCAAATTTGAAGTCCGGAGGGAATACGATCGGCTGTTTCCCCGGTCTGCCCGGGCGCTGATGCGGGAACTTTTTACAATTGCTTGCTCCTTTTTTGTTCATACATCCGGGTATCCGCCTGGGACATCAGCTCATCCAGGGAATAGGGGTTCTCGGGATCGCTGTAAGCCATGCCTACGCTCAAGGAAATCTGATAATCTCTCTTTTCAGCTGCATTATGTATATAAATCTTGTGCTGCAGACGACTTCCCAGCGCTTTCCCATCTTTCATTGAAGTCCCGATCCCGAGAACGGCAAACTCATCACCCCCAATGCGGGCGATGATGTCGGATTTTCGAAAAACCCCCTTCAGGATGGACGCGACATCCATGAGGGCCTTGTCCCCTTTCTCGTGACCCAGATTATCATTGATCCATTTCATCTTATCCAGATCGGCAAACAGGAGCAGAAAGCCGGCCTTTGTCCTCTCCGCTATCTTCATCTGCTGCTCGGCAAGGGTCATGAATCCTCTTCTGTTGTACAGGCTCGTCAGGTGGTCTGTAATGGAGAGGGAAATGATTTCCTCCTCCATCCGCTTGCGGTCGGTGATATCATGCATAATCCCCTGAAAGCCGATGGGTTGTCCCTTTGAATCTCTCGTCAGGGAAACCGACGTTTCCACAAACGCCTTGTTCCCGTCTTTTCTTGTGAGCTCCCATTCCACATTTTTCGAAGCAATGCCCGTCCGATAGACTTCATTATAGGCGGCAAAGACCTTCCGGGCGGTTTCCCTGCTCATATACCGGCGGTTGTTCATGCCTTTCATTTCTTCTTCCGGGTACCCGAGTATCTTCAACATGGAAGAATTGAAAAGCGTAAAATTACCGGCCAGATCCACTTCATAGTAACCTTCTTCGATGTTTTCCAGGATGTTCCGGTATTTTTCCTCACTTTCCCGCAGAGCCCGCTCCATCTTCACGCGCTCGGTGATGTTTTCCATCGTCCCCTGATAAAAGAGATTTCCGTCTTCATCCCTGACGGCTTGCGCGTAAAGGGAAATCCATATGGTGGTACCGTCCTTTCTGTAAAAAGGCACCTCGAAACCTTTCACAATGCCTCGTTCCGCAACGAGCTTTGTCACTCGAAACCTGTCTTCAGAGTTTACATAAAGCTGTTTTCCTACATTCACGACGCTGCTCAGCATGTCTTCAGAGGAGCCGTATCCCAACATGTGGGCGCTGGCCGGGTTCGCGCTGAGCAAGCGACCCTCCGGGGACATCTGAAAAATACCTTCGGGAGCGTTCTCGAAGATGAAACGGAACCGCTTTTCGCTTTTTTTCAAGGTGTCGTTGGTCTTCTTGAGTCTTTTGATGGATCTTTCCAGACGGGCGGCGCGCTGTTGCAGTTCACCCAAGGCTTCCAGGAGTTCTTTCTCGGTCTTCCGGTCGTCCTTCATGATACAAAGTTCCTTTTTACTCTTTGGAATGCATATCACAATTTCCATTT
>CAYXFF010000133.1:0-4766 GCA_964464185.1 uncultured Syntrophaceae bacterium
TGATCGAGGCGGAAAGAGAAGCTGTAGGCCTGCAATCCTTCATCGGCCATCAGCGAATGGGGGGGAGCGGCTTTTTCCATCACGCGTATCATGGCGCTGTTGGTGGTCAGGATGTGCGCGTTGAAACCTTCGATCTTATGTTCCTGCGCTATGTCCATCAGCATTCTAAGCATGAAGGACGCTATTCCGATATTCTGATACTTTTCATCTACAATGAACGACACGTCGGCGTAAGGGCTGTTGGCAAAACGGCTGTAACGCCCCTCGGCGATGATGTGTTCAATTCCCGCCTCGACCAGGATTCCCACGATCGACATGGTCTGGCGATAATCCACGCTGACGTATTCCTGCATTCTCACATGGGGCATGGCCTGGACATAGCTGAAGTACCGGTAAAAAACACCCAGGTCCGAAAATCGGTAGAAAAGCCGTCGCATGCCGTCTTCATCAGACGGCTTAATGGGACGGAAGTGAACGGTCACGTTGTTCATGAAGGTGTGGGTGAGGGAGAATCCCTTGGGATAAGCCCGGGCATCCTCGGAGCGGTATATTTGATTCTGGTAAATCAATCTTAATTTCTTGGCCTCTTTAAACAACCGGTTGCGGTCATCGGGATGGGAGATGTCAATCAGGGCAAGGGTCCGCTCCCGAAGGGATCTCCCGCCGAGGCGGGCCACGCCGTATTCTGTGGCAACGATGTTGATCAACTCGGTGGAGAACTGGTTTGGGTATTTTTCAACGGAGGGTAAAAAGTTTGAGAACCCTTGCCGGTTTCGGCTGGGAAGCGCGAAAATATTGAATCCTCCTTTCGAGAGGGCCGCTCCGGTCAGGAATTCATGAAAGTCGGTTGGTCCCGTAACGATCTTTCCCCGGCCTGAATGGAGGGCGACGGATCCCGTTACGTCCACCCTGTAAGCAGGCATGATGACAACGGCATGGTCGTTGCTCGCGATGTTTTTTGGATTGACGACGATATCAATTCTTTGAAATTCGACCAGTTGATTGCCGTCCAGCCACTTCATCAATTCAGGTGTCCCCTGGGCGTAAGCGGCAACGCTCTTTCCGGTGAAGATTTCTTTATTCTTATTGGTTACGGCGCCGTTGTTCATCAGTTCCATGAGCGGATCGCTGAAGACGAGCGTGTGAATCCCCAGGTCCCGCTTTTTCGCAAGATACTTGACCAGGGCTTCATAGAGGGGTCCCAGGAAAAAGGTGAGGCAGCTCCCATCGGCTATGACGGAGGCCGTTTGCTCGGCCACCCGGTCAAGGGTTTCATCTACAGGCCAGCGCCGCATGTAAAGCAGGGGTTCGGTTGCTCTGACAAGGTAGTGGAAGTCGTTGACGTGGATGAACGTGTCTCCGAAGGTGTAGGGAATCCGGTCATTGATTTCGCCGACCACCAGGGAGGCCCGCTCGATGGCGTGCTTTGCCACGTCGACGGATGCTCCCAGGCTGCACAAGCCTCTCCGGTCCGGCGGGGTGATCTGGACGAAGGCCGCGTCAAGTTTCACGGCATCCGTTTTAAAAAGATGGGGTATTTGAGAGAGCATGCATGGAATCCAGTCGATCCGGCCGGATGTTAGGGCGCTGTACCCTTTCGTCATGGAGAAGAAGGTTTTCAGACGGAACTTTTCGGCATAACGCTCATCGGGTGGAATGGCATCGCCAAGGCTCAAAAGCTGGATGATTTCCAGATCGGAGAGATTGGCCTGAGGGGATTCCATGAGGTGCTTGATGAGGGTGCGGGGCTCGGCGATACCGGTGCCCACGAAGATGCTCATGCCCGGTTTGATTTTCGAGAGCACCGTCTCGGGATCAACAATCCTACGGGTCCATTCTTCAGCCATCTTGCATCGTCTCTCGCAGAAAAAGAAGCACACTTCCAAGACAGACCGTCCTGTGCAGGATCGGCTCCGCCTGCCTGGGGAAATATTATCTTTTTCATGGTGATCGGTCAAGAAGAGTCGTTTATTCGCGCATGCCTTCGATGAATGACATTACGCAGTGACCCAGAACATCTTGATTATACCCGCCTTCCATAACCGCAAAATAGCCGGTTTTGTTTTTTCGGCTCGCCTCTTTCACAAGCTCTCCGATTTTTTTATAGTCCTCCGTGGAGAGCAGGCCGCCCCAGTCCTCTTTGTGATAGTCGAACCCCGCTGATATGCCGATGATGTCGACATCCGCATCAAGGTTTTCCAGGATGTTTTTGAGATAGGTTTCCGAATCTTGGGCGTACGGGTTGAAGACGGTCGTGTACCCGCTCACGGCAAGGATGTTCACCGTCCCGTCACCGAAATGACGATCGATATCCAGCACACAAGCCCGCCGGATCCTTCCTTCCCTTTTCAATTTCGAGATGGCGATCGCCATGTTATTGAAGTAGCAATATCCCCAGGAGCTGCCGGAAGATGCGTGGTGGCCCGGAGGCCTTACAAGGGCGAAGCAGGGTTCTTTCAGACCGATGGCCGCCGCTTGAATGGCCGCCCCCGCCGCGAGTGCTGATATTTCATAAAGTCCCACACCGGAGACATAGTCTATGTGCGTTTTTGTATGACAGGCGGCGATATCCTGGTAATCCGCTGGTGATGCTTCCACGAGCTCCACGTGATCTTTGATCACATCCAGGACCGCATCAATGCGTCCCACAGCGGCGGCTGGATCGAGGCAATAGGCAGATCTGAAGGCTTCGTGATAGACGACTTTCATTTGAAGGCATTTTGCGAGAAAAAGCGGCTGATTAAGGAGAAGCCGGGCGTTTGAACCCGGCTTCCCGCTTTTTTCCATTTTTAAAGACTGTTTTCTGTTCCGGGAACGTGTGTCACCCGGCTATTTCCATCCCGACAGGGGTTCCACCACGGGCTCTGTAAAGGGCTCCGTTCGATGGATGGTCCCGGTAGCATAGTATTCCAGGACCTCTTTCTCGGAGAAACCGATGAGTTTCGTCATGACATCGGTTGTGTCTTCACCGATGGCGGGCGCACCCCTCCAAACCTGACCGGGTGTCATTGAAAGTTTGGGAGTGATGCCGCCGACCCTGATGGGGACACCGGACTGCCTGTCGACGACGGGCACGTGAGAATCTCTCATTCGAAAATGCGGCTCATTGAACATGTCCTGGGCGTTCATGATCCTGCAGCAGCCGACCTGGGCTTTATTCAGGGCTTCCTCCACCTCCATTTTGGGCCGGGTCTTGCAATATTCCCGGAGCTTCCTGTCCAGTTCAAGACCTTTCTCCGAGCTCACGGCCGCCGCGTCAATCGAACAATTCTCGTAAGAGAATTCTTCGGGATCCAGCCCCAGGAACTTGGGCACCCTCGCATAGATGATGGGACCGAGAGCCCCGACAAAGACATAACCATCCTTGCACTCAAAGGTATTATACGGCTGGAATCCGGGAGCCTTGTTCCCCGTATGAGTAGAATACTTTCCTTCTCCGCTTATCCACGGCATCTGGAAACCCATGGAGGCGTGAACGGCCTCGTACTGGCTGTTGTCGATGACCTGTCCCTTACCGGTTTTCTGCGCATGCCATAAAGCCATCATAACGGCAGCCCATCCGTGGAGCGCCGTGAGATAGTCGGCGGTGTAAACTTTCGCCCTCTGGGGCGGTCCGGCCGGATCGCCCGTCACGGCGATCATTCCTCCAAAGGCCTGCCCCAGTGCGTCATAGCCGGGCCTTCCAAGCATCTTTTCATCGCCGTACTGACCATAGGTGCAGACGCGTAAAATTATCAGTTTTGGGTTTACCGCCAGGGCGAGCTCGGGCGTGATACCCGATCGCTCCAATGTTCCGGGAGCCGAGGATTCCATCCAGACGTCGGATATCTTCCACAGGGCCATCAGGAGCTCCAATCCCTTCGGATCCTTAAAGTTCAGCCCCATGGAGAGTCTGCAGACGCCCTCGTTGGCCCAGTCGCATCCGTGGACCCTTTTCCCTCTTGTCAGATTCGGCGCAGTTCTTCTGTGGATGTCCCCGCCCGGTCTTTCGACGTGAATGACCTCTGCGCCGAACATGGCCATTTTGGTTCCCGTCCAGGGCTGGGCGATGACGATGCCCGAACTGACGACCCGGATCCCTTCAAGCGGGCCGAATTTCGGCACCAGCATGGGAGTGGGGGGCCTCTCCAGTTTCTTGATCCAGTCCGGGATCGTCTTTCTGACCTCTTCAATCTGTTCCTCGTGCCTGACAAGATGCTTGTCATGTGCCATACCTTCGTTCCTCCTTTTTTGTTTTTTGGCTCATCGCTGATTTCTATAGAAAAAGCAGATTGATGCCTTACATAAACGCTTGGAACAGAGCCTGGCTTTCTTCTGGATGGCTTGAATGTATGGGATCGGACGCTGTTGTTTCATCGAAATAATGCGTTGGTGGTAAACGAGAAAAGCCTCCGTCAAAATGCGGAGCATTTTTCTGGAGGCCTCATCAAGCTGAAAACACGAATCCTGAACATTTCCTCTCTCCGGTAAAACCATTCAGACCGTTTTGCAGGCTCACCCTAAACATTCGTGCAAGATATTGTCAAGGGAAAACTCAGAATCGGCACCGGGTTCATGAGAAAACGGGAATCAAATCAGGGAACGGTTTGAACGATGGTTCCCGGCGGCGGACTGAAGGTGAAGAGACTGTCGGAAAGATTGTTATTGATGGTGATATTTCGGAAGGTGATACGCGTCAGGTTCCCGTAGGTGTCACGCAGCGAGCAGGCGATGATCTGATAGTCGTCTCTGGCGATTGTGAGAGAAAGCCGCTCGATGCCGGCCGT
>CAYXFF010000134.1:0-4765 GCA_964464185.1 uncultured Syntrophaceae bacterium
ATGATTGAAGTTGAAAATCTGGTTTTTCGGTATGACGGCAGCGCAAATCCGGCCCTTCGGGATATCAATCTCACCATTGATGACGGGGAATACGTGGCTGTCATCGGTCCCAACGGCTGCGGGAAGACGACCCTCGTACAGCACTTCAACGCCCTCCACCTGCCGGCATCGGGGACCGTGAGGATCGACGGAATGCCGACCTCGGATCCCCGCCATGTGAGGGAGATACGAAGGCTCGTGGGCATGGTCTTTCAGAACCCCGACAACCAGATCGTGGGAATGACCGTTGAGGAGGACATCGCCTTCGGGCCGGAGAACCTGGGTTTGCCGTCCCGGGAGATCGGCAGGCGGGTTGAAGAATCCCTCAATGCCGTGGGTCTGAGATCCCTTGCGGAAAGGCCTCCCCATACCCTCTCGGGCGGTGAAAAACGGCTTGTCGCCGTAGCGGGTGTCCTTGCCATGAAACCCCGGCACATCGCTTTCGACGAACCCACCTCCTACCTGGACCCTTCGGCCAGGAAGCGGATAATTGAAGTCATCCGAAACCTCCATAAAGAGGGCCTGACTGTCATTCACATCACTCACGACATGGATGAAGTCGCCGCCGCGGATCGGATCGTGGTCATGAATGAAGGACGCGTTCATCAAACGGGAGCGCCGGTGGAGATCTGCAGCGGTGTCGAGAGGCTGAAAGAACTGGGGCTTGGCATTCCAAGGGCCACGGAACTGCTCTGGAAGCTGAAGAAAAGAGGAGGGAATCTCCGGACGGATATCCTCACAATCGATGGAGCCTGCGACGAGATAACCGCTTGGCTGCGGAGAGAAAGCCTAATAGTTAACTCCGGACAGAAACCATCAGTGGAGAGGCAGGATGTATAACCTGGGCCAGTACCTCCCCGCGGATTCCCCCATCCACCGTCTGGATCCCCGGATCAAGATACTGTCCGTGGTCGCGCTGAGCATCATAATTTTGAGGGCCCATGGATTCGAGCCTGCCCTGATCAGTCTTTTCCTGGCCGTCGCGGCGTTCGCGGGCCGCATGAAACCGCGTCATGTCATCGATGCCTTGAGACCCCTGGCTTTCTTTCTCTGTATTCTGTTTTTTCTGCACCTCTTTTTCACCGCGGGCAGACCCCTCCTGGAGATTCCGCCCGGAATAACGGTCACCTTCGAAGGACTGCACCGGGGTCTCCTGACCACATGGCAGTTTACCGCGCTGGTCACGGGCGCCTCCATTCTCACCCTGACCACATCACCGTCCGGGCTGATCAGCGGACTGGAGAGACTGCTGAGGCCCTTCAGCCGCCTCGGCATTCCCTCTCACGACATCGCCGTGATGGTATCGCTTGCCCTGCGATTTGTACCCACCCTGCTCGAAGAGTCTGAACGAGTCAGAAAGGCACAGATCGCAAGAGGGGCCGATTTTAAAAAGGGGAATATTATCAAGAGGTTCAAAACGGTTTCGTCCCTCGTCGTGCCCCTTGCCCTTGGTTCCCTGCGAAGAGCCGAAGAACTGGCCCGGGCCATGGAAGGACGCGGTTACGAGAGGGGTCCCAGAACCTATCTCAGAGAACTGCGCCTGGCGCCATCAGACTATGCCGCCTTCGTCGTCGTGATCGTCTTCCTGGCAGGCCTCAAGCTGCTCTGAAAAGGCCTCGTGACCCTGCCCAAAAAAGTCGAAATCTCTCCGGACTTATTTCTGTTGCAATAATCGGATATTTCGTATAAGCATTTTTGCCAAATACTGTCCGCATATTCCTGATCCAAAAAGATCAAAGATAAAATTGTTTTTGCTTTCTCTGTTCGGCTTGCTCTGATCATCGACTCTTTATCCTGATGACTGGGATCAGAAGATTTTCTAAATTCGATACTCTTTTATTCAGTGAATCGAACGTCTCCATACTGAACGTGTTGGCGGGCATGTCTATGACAGATCATTCAATCACCAAAACACCCGGGAAAAAGCGCCGCCTGAGGGAAACAAAATCCACTCATGCCGGTCATGTCGGACAGGACAGTTTCGGCGATTCGAACGGGATCAGCCGGATGGTCATCCAGTCCTCACCCCTTGCCGTTATCGTCCTCGATACCGACAACAGGGTAAGGCTGTGGAATCCCGCCGCGGAGGCGGTCTTCGGCTGGCGGCTGGAGGAAGTTCTGGGAAGGGTTCTGCCGACCGTTCCTCCCGATGGTCCGGAACAGTCGGAGTTCAAGATGCTTTTGGAAAACGTGAAGAGGGGAAATTCACTGGTGATCCAGAGGACCCGGAACAGGAGAAAAAACGGAGACTTTCTTGACGTCAGCGTTTCTCTGGCTCCCCTGCGGAATGAGGGCGGACAAACGATCGGCGTCACGGGCGTCATTGCCGACATCACGGAACACAAGCAGACCGAGGACCTCTACAAGACGCTGGCGAACAGTTCCTATGCCGGCGTTTACGTCGTCGAGAAGGGATTCTTTCAGTTCATAAACCGCAATGCCGCCGCCTATGCGGGATACACGGCCGAGGAGATGCTGGGCATGGAATCGATCGGCATTGTCCACCCCGACGACAGGAAAACCGCGAGGGGAAACGCCGCTCTCATGCTGAAAGGCGAACGCTCGGCGCCCTATGAATTCAGGATTGTCACAAAAGACGGGCAGATCCGGTGGATCCTGGAAACCGTGACACCGATTCACTATCAGGGGAAACGGGCGATCCTGGGAAACACCATGGACGTGACCGAGCGAAGAGAGACTGAGCGGGCCCTCAGGGAAAGCGAGGAGCGATACCGGACCATCATTGAAAATATCGAAGACGGTTATTATGAGGTGGATCTCAAGGGAAACTTCATTTTCTTCAACGACGCCTGCAAGGCGATATTGGGTTACGAAAAAGACGAAATGGTCGGCGTGAATTACAGGAAGATGGCTGACGCCGGAATCGCCGGAAAAGTCTTTGAATTCTTTAACCGCGTTTACACGACGGGCAAACCGGAAAAGAGGGTTGAATGGGAGACCATGAAAAAAGACGGCAGCCGGACGCATGTCGAGGCGTCCATATCCCTGATCAGGAATGCCGAGAGTGAACCCACCGGATTCCGGGGAATCGTTCATGACATCACGGAACGTAAAAAAACGGAACAGGTCATCGCTCACCTGGCTTACCACGACCCCCTGACCGGCCTGCCGAACCGCATCCTGTTCAAGGACCGCCTTGCCATGGCCATCGCCCAGTCGAAGCGGAAGGAACTGAAGTTCGCCCTGCTGATGCTCGACCTGGATAAATTCAAGGATATAAACGATACCCTGGGCCATTCCGTGGGCGATCGTCTCCTCCGGAGCGCGGGAGAGAGGCTGTCAGGGATTCTGCGAAAGGTCGATACGGTCGCTCGAATGGGAGGCGATGAATTCCTGATTCTGCTCAATGACATGGCCCTTGAGGAAAACGCGTCTTCCATCGCGCAGAAGATCCTGCGGATTTTCCAGAAACCTTTTATCCTGGATCAGCACGAACGGGTTGTGACAACCAGCATCGGAATCGCCGTTTACCCAGGCGACGGCGACGATGAAGAAACCCTGATGAAAAATGTGGATGTCGCCCTCTATCGCGCCAAGAGAGAGGGGCGGAACAGGTACCGGCGTTACCTTCCCCTCATCGATGCCGACAAATTATAGCCTCGGGAGAATGGCGGATCGGCCCCGCGTCCGGAATGATCGGCAATCCCGAACCCCGGCCTTATCCAATAATCCATTGACTATTCAAATGAATTGCCCTATGGTGACCCATCTTTTTCTCACGGAATATTTTCAGAGGGATAAATTGAGAAAGGCCCGTTCACATCATGAAGCAAAACTGGGTATGGGTCGATAACCCGCAGAAACTGCAAAAAGCTGTCGAGGCTATCCGTACATCCCCTCTGATCGGCATTGACACGGAATACGATTCGTTCCGCTATTTCCGCGAGAAGCTTTGCCTGATCCAGATCAAGGCGCTGAAAAAGACCTATCTTTTCGATCCCTTCGCGAAGATCGATATTTCTTCTCTGAGAAGCAGTTTCGCCGATCCCCGGATCATCAAGATCCTGCACGCCGGCGATAACGATATCCGCATTCTGTCAAGAGATTACGGCTTCAAATTCAACGCTATCTTCGACACCCAGAAAGCGGCAGCCCTCCTCGGATGCCGGTATCTTTCCCTGGGTTCCGTCGTCGAGCAGTTTCTGGGAAGGGATTTGAAAAAGACAAAGAAGATGCAGAGATCGCAGTGGGAATCCAGGCCCCTCACGGAAGAGCAGATTATTTACGCCGTCCAGGACACGGAACATTTGATTGAGCTCCACCAAAGGCTGAGCGAAGAGTTGCGGAAGAAGAGCCTTGACAAGAAAGCCGCGAAAGCTTTTGAAGAGGAAATCGCCTCGGCAAAATGGATGGAAAAGATTTTCGACCCCCGGGGGTACCGCAGAATCGGCGGATGCGAGGAATTGAACAAATATCAGAAAAACCGCCTCAAGGCACTCCATCGCTGGCGCTTTCAAAAGGCCCGGGAAACGAACACGGCCCTTTTCATGATCCTCTCCGACCAGAACCTCATTGATTTATCCCGGGCAAAGGTTCCCTCCATGCAATCCCTTCAAAAAGTGATCCAGCTCTCTCCCCGGCGGCTTACAACCCTCGGGCCTGAGCTGGTCGAACTCCTGAGAACTTAGGAGAGTGTTGAAAAACAAATCATTCTTCAGGCTGTTCAAAAACGTTCAGATGCAAGGCGCGCAAGACCCGAGGAATG
>CAYXFF010000135.1:0-4729 GCA_964464185.1 uncultured Syntrophaceae bacterium
TCGGTCTTTCGCTTCATGTCAAGACAATCCTTATTCCGGCAAATACGAATTCCCCAGGTCCACTGTGCTAAAATTATGCTAGACCAGAAAGGAAAAGGCAGAAATAGACGGGAATAGATAGAATCAACGGAATTGAAAATGTCTTTTGAAAATCAATGAGATTCGGAAAATCAGATCAAATATCAAGGGGTTAAATTTTCGTGTTTCTTGCACCCAAATCGAACTGAAAATCCGAGTGTCGGCAGTTCAATTCTGCCCTGACCCACCATGAAAATTAAGGACTTAGCCAGATAGCGGTTAAGTCCTTTTTATTTATTCAGTTATTTTATACCGCTATTTTACCGCTTTTAGAGCCACTCCATACCCTTTTTTGCCTCCCCGGCCAATATCTCCGTGCTTTTCGTTCGTCGTTTAAATTCCTTGTTGAGTCTCTCGATGAGCATATGGATAGATACAACTTTAAGATAACCCACTAGGGAAAGTGTTGCCAGGGTCGGATTCCCATGGAAACGTTCCTCGATGGAAAGAGGTTCTTTGACGAGAAGAATTTGAGCAAGGGGCAAAAAACAAGAACGGCTGTAAAGGTGAATATTTGGCTCACCCGTCTTATGTTAAAAAAAGCATAAATCATGGCAAAAAAAAATTGAGAATGCGCTCTCGGGCACAAGATATCTCCTGACCGTAAAAAAGTGCTTTCGTCAGCCCGTTCAGATCGACCCTCGCGGAAATAGAGGATCGGGATACGAATCCCGTTGTCAGCTCGCATACCGCGTGGATTTTCATGCCTCCCAAAGGAACACGACGATTCTTCTTGGGGGTTGACTTTCCGGACGACAGCATGATGCCATAATTGACATCAGCATGACGATTTGCTACATATCGAGATGATTGCCCATTTTGTCAACTGTACTTTTATTTTTATCGCACTCGGGGCGGCAGGAGAATGATGAAACAGGAGGACATGTAATGTCAGAAGATATCCGCTGGGTAAAAACACACTGTGCCCGCATGGACCACGGCGGCTGCGGCCTGCTGGTGGGGATCAGGGGCAACACGATTGTGGAGATAAAGGGAGACCCGGACGGGTATCTCAACAAGGGTTACACCTGTTTCAAGGGAAGGGTGTCGGCGGACCGCCTGACGCATCCGGACCGTCTCAAGCATCCCCTGAAACGAAACGGGGAGAGGGGCGAAGGGAAGTGGCAGCGCATCTCCTGGGACCAGGCGCTTGACGAAATAGCGGAAAACATTCTGAAGATCAAGGAAAAGCATGGGGCGCGCGCCGTGGGGTTCGGCGCGGGCATGCCGAAAGGGCTGGAGCATTTAGTGCTGATCCGGCTTGCCAATATCTTCGGTTCACCCAATGTCGTTGGCATACAGGATGTCTGCCATGCCGGACGGGAAGTCACAGGCATGCACACCTGCGGCTTTTATCCCGTCGCCGACTTCCACCATCCGACCCAGCTGATGTTTTTCTGGGGCAGCAATCTCTCCTCCACCAATGAGGAAGGGAATATTTACAGCCAGGTGACCGCCCAATTGAAGAACGGCACCAAGCTGATAGTCGTGGACCCCCGCAAAACAGAGCTTGCCCGGAGAGCCGACCTCTGGCTGCAACTGCGTCCCGGCACGGACCAGGCGCTGGCCCTGGGGATCATCCATGTCATGTGCGAGGAGTCCCTTTATGACAAGGCCTTCGTGGAAAAGTACACCCACGGTTTCGAAGATCTGGTACAGCAGGCCAGGCCGTACACTCCAGAGAAAGTCGAGGAGATAACCTGGTTGCCCGCCGATCTGGTCCGCCGGGCCGCCCGGATGTACGCCGCGGCGAAACCCGCGTCCCTGCAGTGGGGAAACGCCATCGAACATGACATCAACGTCTTCGACGCCGCCCGCGTCCTTGCCTGTCTGATGGCGATCAGCGGCAACCTCGAGGTCCCCGGAGGAAACGTCAACGCCCTGGAACCCAGGATCATGGGGCTGGCGAAGTTTGTCCGCGCCGATCTCATCCCCGACAAGCGCAAGGACATGATCGGCGCCCATTACGGCACCATCCCGAGACTGATGACCACCCCCCCGTCTTTATTCCGCGGGGCCGTTTTGGAAGGCAAGCCCTATCCCGTGCGGGGGTATTACGGGATGTGCACGAACCCGATGGTCGCCTGGGCCGACAGCAGGGTCACCTATGAGACCTTCAAGAGCCTTGATTTCGCAGCCGTCGCGGAGATCTTCATGACGCCCACGGCCGCCATGGCGGACATCGTTCTCCCCGTGGCCCATCAGTATGAGATGAACGATATCGGCCATTACGGCATCGGCCACGGCATGATCCTCGCCCGTCCCAAGGTCGTCGATCCGCCCGGGGAGTGCTGGCCCGACATGAAGATCCTGAACGAGCTGGGCAAGCGGGTGTCCCCGCCCGAACTGTGGCACGAGAATCACGAGGAATTTCTGGAGGACCTCGTCCGGCCGGCGGGACTGACGTACCATGAGTTCGTCGAGAAAGGGTACCTGAAAGGCCCGGACAGTGTTCGAACCTATGAAACGAAGGGTTTCCAGACGCCCACCGGCAAGGTGGAGCTGCGCCTGAGCACAGCCGAGAAATTCAAGCTCAAGCCGCTCCCTGAATTTACGGGTTTTCCCGAAGAGGACGATCCGGACTATCCGCTGCTGGTCATCAGCGCCAAGAGCCGGTATTATCTGCATTCGTCCTATCGCTGGATTACGAAGCTCCGGGAGAAGCGGCCTCACCCGTTGGTGGAGATTCATCCCGATACGGCCGCCCGGTATGGAATCGCGGATGGGGACGAAGTCGTCATCGAAACGAAATACGGGGCCATCACCCAGCGGGCCTGTGTCACCGATATCATCCACCCCCGCGTGGTCAGCGCCGCCATTGGATGGTGGTTTCCCGAGGGCTCCCCGGAGACCCAGTTTGATTGGCGGAAGTCCAACTTCAACATGCTGACCTCCATGGGGAAGCTTGGAAAGGAGTTCGGGACGCCCAACATGAAGAAGCTGCCCTGCCGGATCCGAAAAGCATAGGAAAAGAGTTTTTTATCTCGCCTTGATCATTGGATCAGCGACAGATGGCGGCAATTTGGAGGTGCTGAAAGGGCTTAGAAAAGATGGAGCCTGGAAACAATCACCAAGAAAAGAAAGCAGGAAAATCAGATCAAATATCAGGGGATTAAATTTTCGTGTTTCTTGCACCCAAATCGAACTGAAAATCCGAGTGTCGGCAGTTCAATTCTGCCCTGACCCACCATGAATATAAAGGGGTTACGAGTCTTAGCGCAGGCTTGTGACCCTTTTTTTTGTAATTGATATAAACTTGTGATAACCTCATCTATAATTTTATCCATTACCTCAATGCCTGACCTCAAGCTTTCAGGTTAATGGTGCGCATATCTCATCACCGTTCGGTCAAGAAGTTCACCTTTTACGTTAAACCTTTCTCAACACCCTTTAACCAATGCAGACCAGGACCAGTGAAGGAGGGACGTATGAAAAAGACCATTTTCATTGTTTCATTGGCACTGATGGCGGCACTTGTCTTTTGCCCCGCTGCGGTGCAGGGCCAGCCCGGCAGAGGCGGCTATGGTTACGGTATGGGTCCCGGCTACGGCTATGGCATGGGCCCGGGAATGATGGGGGGATGGGATTGGGTGGATATCCCTTCAAAGCTTCCGGAACCCAAAAACGCGGAATGGGTTCAGAAACTGAATGAAATTCTGACCCTGGAGAAACAATCGCTCGCCCAGTATCAGGCGGATCAGGAAAAATTCAACGCCTACATGCCGTACATGATGATCATCCCTCAAGAGGAGAATCACATCGAGTGGATCGGGCAGCTGTTTAAAGCTTATGGTCTGCCTTCGGATGGGAAGGTCTCTCCCGTTGTCCAGACGGGAACGCTGACGGAGGCTTACGAGCTCAGTGCCAAGATGGAGACCGACCTGCTGCCCCGCTATGAATGGCTGGTTAAAAACGCGGGAGATCGCGACTCGGCCCAGGCGCTGAATACGATTCTCCTTCAAAGCCGATGGCACATGGTGATGTTCGAACATGCCATCCGAATGGGTCATGGCTATGGATACAGCAGGGGACCGGGAAGAATGGGCCGGGGCATGATGGGCGGATATGGTTACGGCAAGGGGCCTGGCTATGGCGCCCAATATCGGGCCGGCGGGAAGTCCATCGATCTTAAGGAAGCGAAAGCCATGATGAGCGATTACCTGAAATCTTCGAGAAATCCCAACCTGAAGCTGGGGAAAATCAAAGACACGGGTAATGCATTTGAGGCTGATATCCGGACGAAGAATAATGCCCTTGTTGATCGGATCATTATCGACAAATCTACAGGCTATACAAGGTCGACCTATTAGCATGACGGAAGGAGGTAAAAGATGAGAAAGAGCATTCAAATTCTTTCCGCGCTGGCAGTGGGTCTGATCCTGTCTTGTCGCGGAGCTGATTACTATGGCCCGCAAGGTCCCGGAGGATGGGGACCCATGATGCATTACGGATTCGGATATGGAGGAACGTTTATGTGGCTCATATTTCTGATCGTGGTTGGAGTGTTGATTTATTTCATTGTTCAGGCACAGAAAGCGAAGGGTCCGATGCAGACACAGGCTGAAAGTCCTCTGGATATTCTGCGGACGCGTTACGCGAAAGGTGAAATCAGCAAAGAAGACTTTGACAGGATGAAAAAAGATTTGGAGAG
>CAYXFF010000136.1:0-4703 GCA_964464185.1 uncultured Syntrophaceae bacterium
CGATTTCCATTGATTTGTCTATGATCCGTCTGTCTTTTGTGTACAAAAGAACTTCGCATGAACGTCCCGGCCGCCTTTCTGACCCTGATCCCATGTGGATCTCTTAAGCGATATACCTGGCGAAATCCGGTTTGAGCATAAAATCGTTTATATAGGAACGAATTGACAATGGCGGAATGGTTTTGTATTATGAAGAAAGGTATATAAGCGGGAAAAGATGGGATCAGGGAAAAGGGACGCTAAAGACAGGGGGGTGACGAAACATGAGAAAAGGCATCTTGGGATTTTTTGCGGTGGTCGTGTCGTGCATGCTGTTTGCGGGCTGCGCGTCGAAGATGGCGTATACGCCGGTTGATCTCAACCCCAAAATCGAGTCGGGACAATTCGTTCAGAAGACGGATAATTTCGTCGTTCTCTATGACACATCCGCTTCCATGGCTGAGCGGTTTGGCGTTGCCGATCGTCTGACCTTCGCGGAAGATGTGAGCAAGCGGATGATCGTGACGATTCCGGGTATCAAGCTGACATCCGGGCTGAGGACCTTCGGCGGCAAGAAGGGGGAAGAAAAAACAGAGCTGATTTATGGGATGACGCCTTTCAGCAAGACCGATTTTGTGAAGGCCCTGGACACGGTCGACGGGCCTTTCGGCCGAACGCCGCTGGGGCGAACCATTGAAGCGGCCGGTGAAGACATCAAGGGGCTGCCGGGAAATTCGGCCATCATCATCGTCAGTGATTTTGAGGAAATCACGGGCGTTGACGACATCAGGCCGAAGAGCGTCATCGAGAATGCCTCCAAGGTCAAGGCACAGTATGGAGACAGGCTTTGCATCTACACGGTTCAGCTCGGGAAAGTTCCTTCTCCCGGCGGAGAAGCGCTTGCTCAGGAGGTTGTCCGGGAAGGTAAATGCGGTTTTGCCGTGAATGCCGATGATCTCGGGACACCGGCCGCAATGGCTGATTTCGTCGAGAAGGTATTCCTTGGCCCGCCTTCGGCCCGGGAGACTGAGAAAGCGAAAGCGGCACCGGCCCAGGCAGCGGCGGCAGGAGCGGAGGTGGAAGGAGCCGCAATGGCTCCCGCGGCGGCAGCAGCAGCAGCAGAGACAGCGTTCGAGGACATCCGATTTGACTTTGACAAATACAATCTGAAGCCTGAGGCGCGGGAAGTGCTGAATAAAGTGGGCGAATTCATGAAAGCCGACAAGGAAGCCACGGTTCTGATCGAGGGCAACTGCGATGAGCGGGGCACGACGGAATACAATCTTGCCCTGGGAGAGAGACGGGCGACAAGCGCGGCGAAATACCTCATCGCTCTCGGTGTTGACAAGGCTCGAATCACCACGATCAGTTACGGTGAAGAGCGCCCGCTGGATCCGGGTCATAATGAGGAGGCCTGGGCGAAGAACAGGAGAGACCGTTTTGTCGTTACCCCGAAGAAATAACGCGGCGGTCCTCACGTTCCTTATAGTCAAGGACTTGCCGCGTTCCCGTGCGGCATCCTGACGCGCGTCGGGCGATAAAACCCATAGATCCATGATTCAAGTCGCATAGGCGGGTGGCGGAATCGAACCGCCACCCGCCGACATATCTCGAATGACCTTCCGGAAATTTTCTTGCCAGGGAATGGCAGCACATGGAACAGCAGAGAAACATCCTCATGATCTCGTCGGAGATGGCTCCCCTGATCAAGACCGGAGGGCTCGGCGACGTGGTGGGCGCGCTGCCCGCCGAGTTTATCAGGCGGGGATGCGATGTGCGCGTGGTCATCCCCAAGTATTCCGGTTGCAATCTTGACGGATATCACGTGGAAAAAATGGTTGAACCCATGGGGGTGCGGATGGGTGCCGGGCAGGAGTGGTGCAGCGCCTTCAGGGTCATGACGAAGACCGCCATACCCGTGTACCTCATTGACCATCACCGGTTCTTCTCGCGACCCGGTCTCTATCACGATTCCGGCATGAACGATTATCCCGACAACCCCCGCCGTTTCGGGTTCTTCACACGGGCGGCCCTGCAGTTGTGCCGGGACATGAACTTCCGGCCCGACGTCGTTCACGCCCATGATTGGCAGACCGCCCTCGCGCCGGCCTATCTCAAAATATGGGACTGGGATTCTCCGGTGCTCGGGCACGCGGCGTCGGTTCTGACGATCCACAATGCCGCTTATCAGGGCATCTACCCCGGGGCTCATTACGACTATCTCGGTCTCGGCTGGCAGAACTTCGTTCCCGACACGTTCGAGACTTACGGCAAGGTCCATTTCATCAAGGGGGGGATCCGCTACGCGGACGTGGTCAATACGGTCAGCCCCGGGTACGCCCGGGAGATCAGCACCCCTTATTCGTCCTATGGGCTTGCTCTTCCGCTTTCGAACAAGGGGGGAGACTTTTTCGGCATTCTGAACGGCGTTGATTACGACCACTGGTCACCGGAACGGGACACCTTCATTCCCGAGCGCTATTCATCGGACAACCTGGAGGGCAAGAGAACATGCAAGCGGGCCCTGCAGAAACACTTTCGTCTTGAAGAACGGGACGATGTGGCGCTCGTCGGCGCGATCGGGCGCTTCGTGCATCAGAAAGGCTATCACCTCCTCGCCCGGATTATCGACGCGGCGCTTCAGAACATGGCCCTTCAGTTCGTGATTCTCGGCACCGGTGACAACACCCTTGAAAGGTTCTTCGCCGATCTCCCGGGACGACGCCCCGGCCGCGCGGGTTCCCATATCGGGTTCAGCAACGACATGGCCCATCTCATCGAGGCGGGCTGCGATTTTTTCCTGATGCCGTCGCTGTATGAGCCGTGCGGATTGAATCAGATGTACTCGCTGCGCTACGGGACGCTTCCCATCGTTCGTGCGACGGGCGGTCTTGACGATACCGTTGTCAACTACGACGAAAACACGGGTGGAGGCACGGGCTTCAAGTTCCATGACGCCACTCCGGACGCGCTTTACCATACCCTCGAGTGGGCGCTCCGGACGTATTACGACAGGCCGGAGCACATGAATCAACTGATCGCGCGGGCAATGGCAGAGGATTTTTCCTGGGAGAAGAGCGCCGGGGAATATCTGAAGGCCTATGAACAGGCCATCGAAAACAAGAAACGTTATGACGCGCTGTTTTCATGAGGGTCCTTTGAGAGGATGATGCATACCTATAACGTGTTGATCATCGGGTCCGGTCCGGCCGGTCTCTTTGCGGCGATATGGCTCGAGCGTCTGGGGGTTGACGGCATTGCGGTCGTGGACCGAAAAGCATATCCCGCCGGAGGGCTGCTGAACGACGGCAAGCTGAATTTTGACTATCGCCTCGGCATGGATCTGAACGCTCTTCAGATCGATTCCGAAACGGCAAGGCACTGGATCGAAGTCATCAAACCGTATTTCACCCGCTTTCCTCAATGCCGCCAGGTGACCGTGGTCGACGAGAATCCCAGGATCGAAATATTGCGGGGCGTTGCCGAGGAGCAGGGTGTCCAGTTCATTGCGCCGGAGCAATGGCACTGGGGAACCGACCACGGCAAATCCGTCGTGGATTATTTGCGAAGTCACCTGAAAAAAACGACTCTCCTGCTGGGAACGGAAGTGCTGTCCATTGTGAAGAGCTGCGATGGACGGTTCGATGTCATCTGCCGGACCCATCGAAAAGAGGTCATTTATTCCGCCGGTGTTATTCTGGCCGCGCCGGGGCGAAGCGGAGCCTACTGGCTGCGGGATGTGGCCGATAAAATGGAGGTCAGCCATCATTTCGGTCCGATCGATGTCGGCATCCGGGTTGAACTGAACAGACGGTTTTATGATGCCGTCACGGATCACGTGTACGATCCGAAATTCATTTTCAACACCTCCCGTCACGGCGATAAGGTCCGGACGTTCTGCACGAATCCGGGCGGCCGGGTTCGTGCGGAAGACTATTGGGGCTTCAAGCTGGTGAACGGAGATGCTCTCTCCGGCCGGAAAACGGACAATACGAATTTCGCCTTGATCAACACCGTGTCTCTGACCAAACCCTTTTCCGATACGACGGAGTACGGGCGCATGATCGCCAAACAGTTTTTCCTGCTGGGAGGAGGAAGGCCCATTGTTCAAAGAGTGGGGGACTTCCGGGAGGGCAGACGAAGTTCCCGATCAACATTCAACAGCAGCACGCGTCACTTCGGGCTGTGCAAGGCAACCTTCAATGCCACACCGGGCGATATCACCCTCGGCATGCCGGCGCGCATCATCGACAATCTCTGGGAGTCTCTGAAGAAGCTCGACAAGATTGTGCCCGGCATTCTTCACCCTTCCACCCTTTTCTACGCGCCGGAGATCAAGTTCTTCGATACGCACTTTCCGACGGACCGGAATCTCGAAACGAATGTGAGCGGCATCTTTGTGGCCGGGGACGGCGCCGGAAAGAGTCGCGGGATCGTGGGCGCGGGAATTTCTGGAATCCTGGCCGCGAATGGAATGGCCGCGAAATATTTCGGCAAACACGAAACGATCACGTGACGGTTCGCCGGAAGAAAGATGAAGCCGCACCGCTCTATGCGGTCGCACCGGGCTCATCACTTTGATGCCCGGTCGGGGCGGCGGGTCTGACGACGGCGGCGACGCTTTCAATCCCAAAACGAAAAACCCTTTGACCTCATCGATCAAAGGGTTTTTCTTATATGGTGATCCCACCGGGATTTGAACCCAGGTTCTCGGCGTGAGAGGC
>CAYXFF010000137.1:0-2410 GCA_964464185.1 uncultured Syntrophaceae bacterium
GAGGTGCCATGATTAGAAGCATGACGGGGTACGGGAGGGCTGAGGCCCTTCTTGACGGCAGGAAATGGACGGTTGAGATCAAATCTCTGAATCACCGGTACACAGAGGTCTTCGTGCGCATGCCCGCCGCGCTGCTTGCGCTGGAGGGGGAAGTGAAGAGAAAGGTCGGAGAGAGACTGACCCGGGGAAGGATTGAAGTCGTTATTCGGATTGAATCCGAAGCGGCGCAGGATGGAGAGATGCGTTTTGATCTCAATCTTCCGCTGCTCCGCCATTACCATTCCCTGCTCCTTCAGTTGAAAGAGACCTTGAACCTCAAGGATGATATTTCTCTCGGCATGCTTGCCGGTCTCAAGGATGCCTTTATCGCGAAGGAAGCGGAAGTGGATCTGGATGGCGCCTGGAAGGGGATGGAAGCCGTCCTCGAAGAAGCCTTGAGCGCCCTGACGGAGATGCGAAAGAAAGAAGGAGAGATTATTCTCCGGGATATGGTGATGCGCTTGGATCTGATCAAGAGATGCCTGGATGTCATTGAGGGTCGGGCGCCGAAGGTTGTTGAAGAATATCACAGGAAACTCACGGAACGGGTGAAGGAACTCACCGGCGGGATTGAGATCGACGCGGCGAGGCTCAGCCAGGAAGTGGCGATCATGGCTGACAGGATGGACATCACGGAAGAAGTCGTCCGTTTCCGTAGTCACTTGAATCAACTGGATGAAATGCTGGCGGGCGATGAAGCGGCAGGCAGGAAAATCGACTTCCTGCTTCAGGAGGTGAATCGGGAAGTGAACACCATGGGCTCCAAGGGAAACGATGCCGAAATCTCGTGCCGGGTCGTGGAGATCAAGAGCGAACTTTCGAGGATGCGGGAACAGGTGCAGAACATAGAATAAGGGATTTTGAAAATGGAAAGCGCGATTTACATAGCGGTCTCGGCGCCGTCAGGCGCCGGCAAGACCTCCATATGCAAAGAGGTCTTGAAGATGTTTCCGGACATGCGCTATTCCGTATCCTATACGACGAGACCGCCCCGCTCCGGGGAATTGAATGGAAAAGATTACGTCTTCGTATCCGAAACCGAGTTCAGGGGCATGATCGATAAAGGGGAATTCGTGGAGTGGGCGGAAAATTACGGCTGCCTTTACGGGACATCCAGAAAGGTGATGAGGGATTTTCTCGCGCAGGGGCGCGATCTCCTTCTCGACGTGGATCCCCGCGGCGCGAGGGCTTTAAAAGAAAATTACCCGGGCGGAATCTTTGTCTTTGTTCTTCCTCCATCCCCGGAGGTTTTGAGAGAACGTCTGAAGGGACGGGGCTCTGAGCCCGACAGCGTCGTGAAAAAACGCCTTGAAAAGTCCATGGATGAGATTAAAGAAGTTTTCTGGTATGATTATGTTATATTTAATAAACGGATCGACGAGGCCGCTGGCCGTTTGAGGTCTGTTTACCTGGCGGAAAAGAGCAGAAGGGAACGCCAGATGAACAGAATCAATCAATACATGGAATAAAATAAAATATCATTTTTGGAGGTTTCAGGAATATGGCACGTATTACCGTTGAAGATTGTTTGAGAGAAACAAGAAACAGGTTTGCCCTTGTCCTGCTCGCGGCGCAGAGGACGAGGCAGCAGCTCAAGGGATCAAAGACTCTTGTGGACGGCGATAACCGCGAGATCGTGATGGCCCTCCGGGAAATCGCCGCTGGAAAGGTGAGGTACGCTCATCCTGAGTATCTCGTCGCCGTGGAAGAGGATCGCAGAGCGATAGAGGATTACACGGAATTTGTCGGCGAGGAAGAGGACATTGAATGAGGAAGCAAGGGGCCGGCTGATTCTGGCCCTTGATGTCGGAGGGGATATCGGCGAGGCTCTGGAATGGACAGGGCGGCTGAAAGATCATGTGGGGATGTTCAAGATCGGAAAGGAGGCTTTCACTTCATTCGGGCCGGACATCGTCCGCAGGGTTGGGGAAAAAGGAGGAAAGGTCTTTCTCGACCTCAAATTCCACGACATACCCAACACCGTTGCGCGGGCCGCTGAGGCCGCGACGAAGCTGGGTGTATCCATGTTCAACGTCCACGCCTTGGGCGGACGAAAAATGATGGAAGAGGCCGTGCGCTCGGCGGGTGATGCGTCTCGGCGTTTCGGATTGCCCATGCCGGTTGTTCTGGCCGTGACGGTCCTGACAAGCTTAGGGGACGATGATATGGCGGACATGGGGTTCAGCGAATCCTCCGCTCGCCGTGTGGCCGTCCGCCTGGCAAGACTGGCGAAAGATTCCGGTGTTTCCGGTGTCGTTGCTTCGGCCCGGGAGGTCCCGGCCATCCGGGAGGCCTGCGGCGAAGATTTCATCATCGTGACACCAGGCATACGGGTGGAAAACAGCGTCGCCGGGGATGATCAGAAAAGAGT
>CAYXFF010000137.1:2510-4675 GCA_964464185.1 uncultured Syntrophaceae bacterium
ATAATCTACGGCATCAATCCCGTGTGTGAGGCTCTTGAGAGCGGAGCGGGCGGGATTCGAAAGGTGATTGTCGCGAGGGGCAGGGGCGGAGAAAATCTGAGCAGACTGCTGAAACTGGCAGAGCAGAAAAAGATCGAGGTCGAATTCCGGGAGAGAGAGTATCTGGATCGGCTGACAGGAAGGGCCGCCCATCAGGGTGTTCTCTGTTTCATCCCTGAGTTTTCCTATGCCGGCGTGGAGGATGTCATTGAACATCGCCTGGCGCCATTCAGGGACAGCCTGGTTCTTATTCTTGATTCCGTGACCGACCCCCAGAACCTGGGAACCCTGATCCGGTCCGCCCACTGTTTCGGTGTGAACGGCGTCATCATACCGGAAAACCGCGCGGCTTCTGTAAACCCTGCTGCGGTGAAGGCCTCCGCGGGGGCGACACAGCGAACCCTGATTGCCCGGGTCGTCAACATCGCCGCCGCGATCGATACTCTGAAGGAGAAGGGGTTCTGGATCTACGGGGCGGAAGCTGAAGCCGGCGAAGATATCCGTCGCGTGAATTACCAGGGTCATGTGGCGCTTGTCATGGGAAGCGAGGGAAAGGGGCTCAGACCCCTGGTGAAAAAGAAATGTGATTTTTTAATTTCCATTCCCATGGGTGGAAAAATAAATTCTTTGAACGTATCGGTGGCGGCCGGGGTCATCCTCTTTGATGTCTTCACAAAGAGGATGACGAGCGCAAAGTCCTGACAGGTCTTTGCGAAAAGCATTTGAACATTTCATATTCCCAGGAGTTTAAAATGCCGACTTTTTTATGGGAAGGACAAACCACCAAGGGCGAGGTGAAAAAGGGGGAGCAGGAGGCTCCGGACGATGCGACCCTGCGCGGCCAGCTTCGCCGCCGCGGCCTCAGGAACGTCGAGATCAAGAAGAAACCGGTAGACCTCTTTGAGAATATCCCCTTCCTTCAGCAGAGGGTGAAGGAAAAGGATGTGGTCATTTTTGCCCGCCAGTTCGCTACCATGATCAACGCCGGGCTCCCCATTGTTCAGTGCCTCGAAATGCTTGGCTCTCAGGAACAGAATAAGACCTTTGCCAAGGTCATCCAGAAAATCAAGGAGGACATTGAAGGCGGGTCGACTCTTTCAGAATCCCTGAAAAAATACCCGAGGATTTTTGACGACCTCTTCGTGAACCTGATCGCCGCAGGGGAAGCCGGCGGTATTCTGGACACGATTTTGCAGCGGCTTTCCGCCTACATGGAGAAGGCGATGAAATTGAAAAGCAGGGTCAAGGGGGCCATGACATACCCGGTAAGCGTCCTCGTGATTTCATTCGCCGTGGTCACCCTGCTGCTGCTCAAGGTCATTCCCGTCTTCCAGAAGATGTTCGAGGGC
This sequence comes from uncultured Syntrophaceae bacterium, assembly GCA_964464185.1. Classification (GTDB taxonomy): domain Bacteria; phylum Desulfobacterota; class Syntrophia; order Syntrophales; family UBA4778; genus UBA4054. The sequence continues at coordinate 3,899 of CAYXFF010000137.1, forward strand.
ATGGGGAAGGCCCTTCCCGCACCGACCCAGTTCGTTGTCGACGCCAGCCAGTTCATGCAGGACTATTTTCTTTACATGATGGGTGCCCTGATTCTGCTGATCATCGGGTTTGTCCGGTTTTACCGGACGCAGAACGGAAGGATGCTGGTGGACCGCCTGATTCTCAAGTCGCCTATTTTCGGTCCCCTCCTGAAAAAGGTTGCCGTGGCAAAATTCTCGCGAACCCTGTCCACAATGATGTCAAGCGGCGTTCCCATCATCGAAGGCCTTGATATCGTCAGCAAGACAGCGGGAAACAAGGTCATAGAAGAAGCCCTTCAGAAGACCAAGAGGAGCATCAGTGAGGGAAAGACCATTTCGGAGCCCCTTATGGAAACGGGAATCTTTCCTCCCATGGTGGTTCAAATGATCGCCGTCGGGGAAAACACCGGAGCCCTGGATACCATGCTTTCCAAGATCGCTGATTTTTACGACGAAGAGGTGGATGCCGCCGTGTCGGCCATGACATCTCTTCTTGAACCTCTCATGATGGTTTTCCTCGGGGGTATCGTGGGTGGGATGATCATCGCCATGTATCTGCCGATTTTCCAGATGGCATCGGGAATCTGACAGGCTGTTGAAAAACGCCCATCCCCGCCTTCGCGGGGACAGCGTCTGCACGCTGCGCTACGCCCCTCCCCGGATCAAGTCCGGGGCAGGCTTATTCGACGTACGTCAATGTACGCCTCATTCCTCGGGTCTTGCGCGCCTTGCATCTGGACATTTTTCAACAGCCTG
>CAYXFF010000138.1:0-2346 GCA_964464185.1 uncultured Syntrophaceae bacterium
GCGGAAGACCGGCTGGGACCCTTCACGGCCGACCTGACCGCCGGTCCGGGAGACGCCATCCGGCTGACCCGCGAACATCTGCTCAGAGGCGCCGACGTGGTTATTTGTGTGGGCGGCGACGGGACGCTCAACGAGGTCATCAACGGCTTCATGGATGAAGGGGGGCCGGTCCGGGAGAGCGCGCTGCTGGGTTTCGTGCCCAACGGCACGGGCTGCGATTTCATAAAAAGCGTTCCCATTCCCAAAAGCCTTGAGGGATCCATTGACACGATCGCCCGCGGCGAGAACCGGATGATTGATCTGGGAAGGATTCAATACAGAGATCATTCGAACAAGACCTGCGTCCGTTACTTTCACAACGTCGCCAGCTTCGGGCTCGGCGGGGAAGTCGATGAACGCACCAACCGCACGACAAAGGCATTCGGCCCTTTTCTCTCCTTCATGATCTCAACCCTCCTGTCCCTTCTTCTTTACGGCAAAAAACAAATCCGTTTCCGCCTGGACGGCGGGAAGGAGGAGGAGGTCACCGCCTGGAATATCGCCGTGGCGAACGGACGCTTTCATGGCGGGGGGATGCTGGTCGCTCCGGGCGCCTCCGTCAATGACGGTCTCTTTCACGTGACGGTGATCGGGGATTTAAGCCTCGCCGAGGCCCTTTACCATCTGCCTGAACTGTACAACGGCCGGATCGCAGACGTGAAGAACGTGTCGACCTTCACGTGCAGGAGAGCAGAAGCCTTCTCGGATCAGAGAGTCCTTCTTGACGTGGATGGGGAGCAGATGGGCTGCCTGCCTGCTGTCATCGATATCCTGCCGGGCGCCCTGCGGATTCTCGCGGGGCAATGACCACGGGGACGATTCAGGATCTCCGTGATGACGAGTGGTCCTTCGCGATCTCCGAACGCTCCTTGTCCGTCAGGAAGCAGCCCTTCAGGCATTTCTCGAAGCAATCCCCCTTGCAGGGTTCGATGTGGATCGTCACGGTGGTATGGGGAAGATGTTCCTTGATGGCCTTGGTCAATTTCTCAGCCAGGTTGTGTGAAGCCTCCACGGTCATCCGGGAGTCCACCTGGATGTGAAATTCGATGAAACGGAAATGGCCGGCCTTCCGGGTTCGCAGGTAATGATATCCGCGGATCGTCGGCCGCTGCTCTACAATGAGATTACGAACCAGCGCCTCCTCGACGGCGGGCAGGGGCACGTCCATGAGATCCCTCGCCGACTGCAGGGTCAGGTCATAAGCCGTCTTCATGATCCACAGCGCCACGGCGATGGCTGCAACAGGGTCCAGCCAGTTGAAGTCCCATCCCGGAAACAGCCGGTTTCCCAGCGCGATGAGGGCGAGGCCGGCCATCACGCCCGCCGAGGTATAGACATCGGTCCGAAGATGCCACGCGTCGGCCTGGAGGGCCGGGGAATCCGTTTCCCTTCCCACCCTGAAGAGCATGCGCGAAACCCCGACATTGACAACGGCCGAGACCAGCATGACGGCAACCCCCCAGCCAACGGCCTCCAGGGGCTCAGGGAAACGCAGTTTCTCAATTGCCTCGAAGATAATCCATCCCGCCGCCAGAAAAATCAGGAGCGCTTCCACCGTTCCGGAGATGTTCTCGATTTTTCCATGCCCGAAGGGGTGACCTGCATCGGCGGGCTTTCCGGATGTCTTTACAGAGAAAAAAGCAATGACGGCCGCCGTCAGATCCACGGCGGAGTGAGCAGCTTCTGAAATCACGGAAACCGATCCCATCAGCAGTCCGGCCGCGAGCTTCATCAGGACGAGCGCCGTATTGGAAATGACCGAGATCAGGGCGGCCCTTGATTTGCGTTGCTGCATGTCCACGCGATGACTCCCTTTCAAGAAGATACACTGTGCTTTTTTCATATCACATCTTCGCCGATACCGCCTCTTGCTTTTTCACCCGCAAAGACTGTATATATAAAGAAATCGGGGGGACGTCTCATGAAAACAGCCCTGTTATTGATTGACATTCAAAACGATTATTTTCCGGGCGGCAAAATGGAACTCGAGGGAAGCGTTCAGGCCGGTCTTCGAGCGAAAGACATCCTCGACGTGTGCCGGGCCGTAAAATTTCCTGTCTTTCATATTCAGCACGTATCCATGCAAAAAGGGGCCTCCTTCTTTCTGCCTGACACGGATGGGGTCCTGATCCACGAAGATGTGAAGCCTCTTCCGGATGAAATCGTGATTCAAAAGCATTACCCTAACAGCTTCAGGGAAACGACCCTGTTGGAAGAAATGAAAAAGCGGGAGGTCAACCGGCTGATCATCTGCGGCATGATGACCCACATGTGCGTCGATGCCACGGTCCGGGCGGCTTTCGATCA
>CAYXFF010000138.1:2446-4640 GCA_964464185.1 uncultured Syntrophaceae bacterium
CCGAAGACATGGCCTTTCTTTCGCAGAACGCGAAGAAAATGGATTACCCGGCGGGCGCAAACATCATCACGGTAGGTGAAATCGGCCGTTCTCTATGGTTCGTTTATGACGGCGAGGTGGAGGTTTCTCTCCCCGATGAAATGGGGAAACAGCACGGCATCGCGTCTCTGCAGCGGGGCGCCTTCTTCGGGGAAATGTCGATCCTCTCGGGTGAACCCACCATCGCCAATGTGAATGCCACCCGGGACAGCAAGGTCGTCAAGATCCCGCGGGACATCGTCTCCCAGGTCATCGCACGAAACACAAAAACCCTCATGAAATTCAACAAGGTCATCACCCAGCGGCTTATCGAGGACGAGAAGTTTGAACAGGAAGTGGAAAGGCGGCGCATCGCCTATCGGGAAAACAAGGACCCCTACGACTTGAATTTTTCCTCCGTCTCGGAGCCGATGAAGATCCTGGTTGTGAACAGCGGAAGCTCGTCGCTGAAGTACTCCCTTTTTGACACCGCGGAGAAGACGCCGCTGCTGGAGGGTCTGATCGAAAAAATCGGCTCGGGGGAAGCGAGCCACACCCTGCGGAAACAGGGTGAGAAGATGGAGCTGCCGAGCCGTCCCATTTCATCGGTCAGCGACGCGTTTCAGGATGTGATTCAAAACCTGACCCGTCCAGAGCAGGTCGAAATAGGCGATATCAAAGAGATATCAGCGGTCGGCCACCGCGTGGTCCATGGCGGGAAACGTTTTTCGAGCTCCATGGTGATCAACGAGGAGGTCACGGAGGCGATCCGCTCCTGCATTCCCATCGCACCTCTTCACAATCCCTACAACCTGGATGGCATCGAAGCGATGAAAAAGCTTCTGCCCGGTGTTCCTCAGGTCGCTGTCTTCGATACGGCCTTCCATTCAAGCATCCCTGAATCCGCTTTCCGGTACGCCCTTCCCTATGATCTCTGCGAGAAGGAACAGATCCGCCGTTTTGGATTTCACGGAACCAACCACCGATTCGTATCCCTGAGCGCCGCGACGCATCTCAAGCAGCCCGTGGGCGATCTGAAGATGATCTCCTGCCACCTGGGAAGCGGCGCCTCCGTCTGCGCCATCGATCACGGTCACAGCATCGACAACAGCATGGGCATGACCCCTCTCGAGGGTCTGGTCATGGGCACCCGCGGCGGCGACGTGGACCCCGGCGCGATCCTTTATCTCATGCGACACACGGGCATGACGGTGGATCAGATCGATCACATCCTCAACAAGGACAGCGGCCTGAAAGGCGTCAGCGGCAAAAGCAATGACATGCGCGAGGTCCTGGAGGCGGCAGAGGCTGGAGACGCGCGCTGCAAGGTTGCTATCGGCATCTTCTGTTACCGGGTCAAGAAATACATCGGCGCCTATATCGCCGCCCTGGGAGGTCTGGATGTCCTCCTCTTTACCGGGGGAATCGGTGAAAATTCTCCGGAGATCCGTTCCCGGGTCTGCCAGGGCCTGGAAGTCTTCGGCATCCGGATCTGCGACGAAACCAACCGGAAAACCACGGCCCGGCGAGGGGAAGTCGTGGACATATCCGAACCGGACTCCAGGGTTCGCATCCTCGTCGTTCCAGCCGACGAGGAACGGATGATTGCCCGTGAAACCGTGCACGCCCTGGGCCGCTATATTCCGTCCAACGAGATGGAACGCCTGAGGTCCAGGCCCATTCCCCTGAGCACCTCGGCGCATCATGTCCATCTGTGCCTCCGGGATTTCGAAGCCCTTTTCGGCGAAGGCCGCACCCTGACTCCCAGGTCCGACTTGAGCCAGCCGGGCCAGTTCGCGGCGGCCGAGACGGTCCACCTCATCGGTCCCAAGGGACGCGTTGATAAAGTCCGGATTCTCGGACCCCTCCGGAAAGAATCCCAGGTGGAAATCGCGCGGACAGAGCAGTTTCGTTTAGGGATTGACGCCCCCATCAGGGAGTCGGGGGATATCGAGGGCACTCCCGGCATCACCGTGGAAGGGGAGGCGGGCACCCTCCGGCTTGAGAAGGGCGTCATCTGCGCGAAACGCCACATCCACATATCGCCCGAAGAGGCTCTCGGTCTCGGGGTGAGGAACAAGGACGTGGTGATGGTGAAGATCAAGGGCGTGCGGGAACTGATTTTCGGCGATGTGCTCGTGCGGCTGAGTCCAAGCTTCCGGATGGACATGCATCT
>CAYXFF010000139.1:0-2032 GCA_964464185.1 uncultured Syntrophaceae bacterium
TCTCCATGACGCAGGAGGGGAAGGTCCTTTTTGACTGCGCGAGAAGAATCTTCAGGATCAGAGCGGAGGCGGGGGAGAAGATCGCGCATGTTCGGGATGACGATTCCGGCGTGATCTCTGTCTGTGCGAGCACCATCCCGGCGACCTATATTTTGCCCCGCGTCCTGAGCGGGTTCAGGAAATGCTGTCCCGGCATTCAGGTCCGTGTGCGGACCGCCGACAGTGAAGAGGTTCTGGATCAGATCCTGAACGGTGAATCTGAAATCGGATTTGTGGGGAAACAGCCGCTGAACCGGAAAATTTATGGTGAAGTCTTATGGCCGGACAGACTGATCCTCGCGGTTCCGGCCGGTCACGCGTGGTGGAATAAAAAAGCACCCGTTACTCCGAAAGAGCTTTCGATGGAACCGTTTGTGGTCCGGGAGAAGGGTTCCGCGACACGGGACATCATGGAGACCTGCCTGAAGGATCAGAGCGGCCTGACGCTCGCGGATATGAACATTATCGCTGAGATGGGAAGCTCCGAAGCCGTGAAGGAGGCCGTCATTGCGGGTGTCGGTGTTTCCATTCTTTCCATGCATGCCGTTACCCGCGAGTTGAAGCAGAGCATTCTCAAGGCTGTGCCGGTCAGGAACTCCAGCATGGAGAGGTCTTTTTATTTGATTTACAGAAGGCAGTTCGATTTAATGCGCCATCATCGCGTGTTTCTTGATTATGTGAGGACCTGTAAACTCTTCGACAATGAAGGGCGGGGGAAAAAGGTGTAATGAGATATGGCAGAGAAAATTCAGTATTACAGCACAAACAGAAACCTGGACGGCGTTCCCGGGATTATTCCATTCAAGGACCGTGTGAGCTTCAGGGAAGCTCTTTTGCGGGGACAGGCTCCAGACGAGGGCCTCTTCATGCCCGAACCGATCCCGGCGATTGATGTCAGAGATATTCAGGCTTTGAAAGACCGTCCCTATTCGGAAGCGGCCATGCTTGTAGCGGAGGCCTATCTCCGGGATGAGATCTCGCGTGACGTTCTCGAGAAAATCGTCCTGGATTCCTATAACTTCGACGTTCCCCTGGAGCGGGTGGTGGATGGGAAATTCATCCTTCGTCTCGATCAGGGCCCCACGGCCTCTTTCAAAGATTTCGCAGCCCGGATGATGGCGCGTCTCATGAGCCATTTCCGTGACCCGGGGAAACGGCTGAATGTGCTGGTGGCCACTTCCGGCGATACGGGAAGCGCCGTGGGAGAAGCTTTCAAGGGTGTCGGGGGGATCGATGTGACGATTCTTTATCCCCGGGGAGAGGTGAGCGGCAGGCAGAAGAAACAACTCGACACGATCGGCGGCAACGTCCGGGCGCTTTCCATCGAAGGAAAATTCGACGACTGCCAGAACCTTGTGAAGCAGGCCTTTTCCGATCCCGCGCTCTCATCCCTCAACCTCACCTCGGCGAATTCCATCAACTTCGGCAGGATCATGCCGCAGATCATCTACTATGTCTATGCCTATGCGATGCTTGCGGGGGAGGGGGAAGAGATTGTATTTTCCGTTCCATCGGGCAATTTCGGCGATGCCCTCGGCTGCGAGTACGCGAGGCGCATGGGGCTGCCGGTGAGAAAGCTCATCATGCCCACGAACGCGAATGATGAATTTCCCCGTTATTTGAGAACCGGACGGTATGAAAAGGTATCGCCGTCCAGGGCGTGTATCTCCAATGCCATGAACGTGGGCCATCCGAGCAATCTCGCGCGGTTTTTCGATCTTTACGGCGGAACCGTGGACAGGGGAGGGACGGTGCACCGCTACCCGGATCTGGAGGCCATCAAGAAAAATATCTTCTCAACAAGCGTCAGCGACAGGGAAACGCGGCAGACGATCAAACAGGTTTACGACCGATACGGCGTGGTTCTGGAACCCCATGGCGCCGTGGGCTGGAAGGGGCTTGAAGCCTATCTTCATGCCAGAGGCGATTTTCAGCTTTGTGTATCCCTCGAGACGGCTCATCCCGCGAAGTTTCCCGATGACATCATCGAGCT
>CAYXFF010000139.1:2132-4629 GCA_964464185.1 uncultured Syntrophaceae bacterium
TCCTCGACAGACATGGTGGTGATGTTGATGAAGGGTATGTTTTTCGAAACGAAGAGAAATTCGGCCATGGCCAGTTCCCGCTGGCACTGGACGAGCGAGGAGTATCGGCTGTCAGGCATCCGCTCAGAACGTATTTTCTGGAGCCGCTCGGGATTGATAGTGAGACCGAAGATCCTTTCCCGATGGGGCTGAAGAACGCCCGGAATCTTCTTGTATTCGATGTAGAGATCTTCCTCGGTCAGCGGGTAGTTCGCTGCATAGATACCGAATTGAAGCCCGAGATAGAGGCAGGTGGGTGTTTTCCCCGTGCGAGAGACGCCGACGATGATCACATCGGCCCTGTCGTAATCCTTGGTTGATATGCCGTCGTCATTGCTCAGGGCGTAATTTACAGCGTCAATCCTGATATTGTACATGTTGTCTTCCAGCAGACCGTGCAGGCGGCCCGTTTCGGAGGATGAGCGCATGTGAAGCTCATCTTCCAGGCGGCTCATGAAGGCATCGAAAGGATCAAAAACCACGCCTTCGCTTTTCATGATCACATGGCGGATCTCGGGGTTGACGATCGTGCTGAATACGATGGGCCGAAGGGCCTTCATTTTGGCATCGGTATTGATATGAGCCACGGCCTCATTCGCTTTCTCCAGAGTGTCGATGAAAGGAATCGTGACCTGGTCGAAATCAATATGCTCGAAGTGAACCAGCAGGCTCTGTCCGAGGGTCTCCGCCGTGATGGCTGTGCTTGCGGAAATGAAAAATATCGTGCGGCTTGCGGGCATGGCAACCGTGTCCTTTTTACCTTGTCATGACCAGTTTCTGTTCTTCCTTGGGGACGTACCACTTGATGAAATTATACCCGATGCCGATGGGCGCGGGCTGAATCCCCCGGAACCTCGCGCTGATGATGGGGAGGGCGTCGGGACAGTAGAGAAACGTGTAAGGCTGTTCCTCGGCGAGGATTTCCTGTATCCTGTCATAGCAGCGTTTCCTCTCTTTCACGTCGAAGGTGCTTCTCCCTTTCTCCAGAAGGTCATCCACTTCCGCGTTTCTGAATGAGATGAAATTCAGCTCGTCGGGGCCTGTCTTGCTCGAATGCCAGACGTCATACAGATCGGGATCGAGAGGGATGGTCCAGCCGAGGATGGTCGCGTCGAATTTTCGCTTGTTGATAAATTCCTTGACGAATGCGGCCCACTCAATAACCCTGATTTTGACCCGGATCCCGATATCGGCAAGACGCCGCTGGATGATCTCGGCGCTTTTCTTGCGGACCTCGTTTCCCTGATTGGTGATAATCTCAAAGGCGAATGGCTTCCCGTCTTTTTTCAGTATACCATCGCCGTTTGAATCTTTCCAGCCCGCCTGCGCCAGGAGTTCCCTCGCCTTTGCGGGATCGTAGGGATAGCGCTTCACGTTGGGGTTATAGGCCCATGTCCCCGGTTTGAAGGGCCCCGTCGATTCCTTCCCCAGCCCCAGAAGAACGCCCTGAATGATCTCCTCTTTGTTCATCGCGTGAGAGAGGGCCTGCCTTACCCGCTTGTCCGCAAAGAGGGGGTTCTTAAGGTTGTAACCGAGATAGGTGTATGAAAAAGACAGGTAACGGTACTTTTCAAAATTCTTCCGAAAGAGACGGTTCTCCGTCTGCCTCGTGTACTGCAGAGGCGTCAGATCCATCCTGTCCAGGCCGCCCGCCCGGAGTTCAAGAAACATGGTGGCCATGTCCGGTATGATCCGCATGATATAACCGTCTATGTAAGGTCTTCCCTCCCAGTAGCCGGGATTGGAGACCAGGACAATCTTCTGGCCTGTGATCCACTCCCTGAACATGTAAGGTCCCGTGCCGATGGGGTGACGGGCGAGAGGTGACCGGGTGATGTCCTTTCCCTCCAAAAGATGTTTCGGCATCACAGCGGCGCTCCAACTCGTGAGAGCCGGTGCGAAGGGCTTGTCATAGGTGACCCGGAAGGTGTATGGGCCCGGCGTTTCCGCCTTCCTGACTTTGAGAAAGTCCCCGGAATAGGCCGTGGGCGTTTTCGGATCGATGGTCACGCGGTAGGTGTAAAGGACATCTTCGGAAGTGAAGGGCCGACCGTCATGCCAGCGTACCCCTTTTCTCAGGTGAAAAGTGATGACGAGGCCGCTCTTCGAGATCTTCCAGGATTCCGCGAGGTCTCCGACCACGTTCAGATCCTTGTCGTATTTCACGAGACCGTTGTAAATAAGGGACGATATCCCATGCGATGTGCTGTCAGACGAAAGGATGGGGAGGAGGTTGCTCGCATCTCCGATCGATCCCTCAACGAGGATATCCCCATAAGACGGTCCGGACCCGGGACCACGCTTTTGATCCGGCTCACCGCTTCCGGAAGAGCCTGGTGAACAGTACCAGATTAAAGGCAGAAGAAAGACGATCAGGGCCGCCAGGGTTATGTGTTTCAGGTCATGCCTCATCCGCTACAGGCTATCCCACGAGGCGACGCTTTTGCAATCATATTTT
>CAYXFF010000140.1:0-1961 GCA_964464185.1 uncultured Syntrophaceae bacterium
TCCTGACGGACGGGATCCGCGCCGTGAACGTGAATCCCGATGACGGCGAGAAGGCCATGAAAGAGATGGTCGAAAAGGGGGCACGGCTCATCACCACGGACATGCTCAAGTGACGATCATGATGAACCCATCCACCGGCCCTCGAACACCTGCGGGCGGAGGTCGAAAAAACGCTTACATGAGTTCCTTTTCGCTCAGCTCCACGGCCCGGTCGATCTCGGCCTTGAGCTGCGGCGGAAGTCCCGGAATATCGACACTTAGAAATCCCCGCACGATCGTGGATGTCGCCTCGAGTTCCGAGAGGCCCCGGGACATGAGGTAGAGGATCTCGTCCTGGGCGATCTTGCCCACGGCCGCTTCGTGGGACATCTCGACGCCGTCCACGGTGCCCCGGAGTTCTGGAATCGCGTGGATGAGGCCTCCTTTCAGCATCAGTCCCCGGCACTCCAGGTGGGCCTTGACACCGGGAACCTCGCCGATCAGGTCGCCCCGGGAGATGATCCGTCCGCCGTTCGAAATGGCGCGGGCGATGATCTCGGCCCGTGTTTCCTCCGCCTTCAAAAAGATGCGCCCGCCCACGTCGAGCTCCGAGCCCGGGCTTCCCACGAGAAGGCTGTAGAACCTCGACACGGCCCCCTTTCCCACGAGGTGCGTCGTGGGGTACATCTGGAGGGACTTGACGGGCCTCATGCAGATGTAATTGTTGAGGAAGAGGCCGCCCTCTTCGACCACTCCCACCGACCGCGGCCGGACCATCATTTCTTCCGCCCAGTTGTGGATCATGGTGAAGCTGAGCTTCGCGTTCTTCTTCACGAAGAATTCCGAGATCCCCACGTGAAGTCCCCGTTTCAGATTCGGGCCCGTGGCGCAGCCGGTGATGACGTGAAGCTCGGCGCCCTCTTCGGCGATGATGAGGTTGTGGACATGCTGGCTCAGGTTCTCCTTGTCGATATAGAGGCAGGCCTGAACGGGATAGATTACTTTGCTTCCGGGAAGGGCCCGGATGACATACCCGTCGTGGAGATTGAGCTGGGCCTGTGCCGTGTACTTATCGGCGTCCACGGCGACGAGTTTCCAGTAGTATTCCCGCGCCCATTCGAATTCCTTGAGGGCCTGTTTGATGGGAATCACCTGCAGTCCCTCCTGTTTCGCATGGGAGTGGATCACGGAGGTGTCCATCTGGATGTAGGTGCCCGACCGGCCGCTTTCGGAGGCGTCCACGCCCGACTGGATCATCCTCGACCGGTCCTCGTCGGGAAGGCTCTTCAAGTCTTCCAAATAGCCGTGCGGCACCTGCTCCGCCGTAAACGTGGTCAGATCGATATCGGGACCGATGGCCGCCTTCTTTTCCTTTGCCTGTTCGGCCTTTTCGTTCAGTTCGCGCATCGCACACACTCCTCGTACCCCATTTTTTTTATGCAGTTGAAGATTTCCTGGGGATTGCTCTTGCAGCTCATGACACCATCGTAGAGGACCTGTCCCCTGTCCGCCGTGACGTAGTCCAGGATGAACCCCGTGTGGGTGATGATGAGCCCCATCTTGGTCCGGGCGAGTTTCTGCTGCATCTGCGTCATCTCGGGGTCCACGTGGAAATCCCTCTGGAGCAGCCGGCTGATCGAGTTGCCGATCAGGGCGATGTTTTCAAGATCCACGCCCGATTCCGGTTCATCGAAAAGCAGGAGGTCGGGGTCCTGGGCCATCAGCTGAAGGAGTTCCGACCTCTTGATCTCCCCGCCGGAAAACCCCGCGTTGATGTCCCGTTCAAGGAAATCGGTGAAGTTCACTTGTCCCGCCAGGTCCGCGATATCGACCTTCTCCCGGGCGCAGATCTCCACCATCTGCCGTGTCTTAAGGCCGTGAATGGTGGGAGGACGCTGATAGGACATGCCGATGCCCATCTTCGCCCGCTCGTTGAGGGGCAGGTGCGTGATGTCTTCCCCCTTGAAGAAGATCTTTCCCGC
>CAYXFF010000140.1:2061-4587 GCA_964464185.1 uncultured Syntrophaceae bacterium
CTCGGGTCGGGCCGGTGGTAAAGCGGGAGCTCCATGATAAAAGGCGTGGGCTCATCTTTAATGAACAGTCGTGTCACCGCCATTCCCAGGACACCCAGGACAAGGATATTCAGGGAAAGGAGAGACCACGAAACAAGAGCGGCCTTGCCGGCGAACAGGGCCGCCGTGACAAAGGTCAGAACGGCGAGCCGGGCCGTGCAGGGGACGAAGGGCGTGAGGAACATGGTGAGGAGCCGCTCTTTTCTGGATTCCACGATCCTTGCCCCCAGGATCGCCGGGACGCTGCATCCGAAGCCGAGGCACATGGGGAGAAAGCTCTTTCCGTGAAGTCCCACGATGTGCATGAACCGGTCCATGACGAAAGCCGCCCGGGCCATGTATCCCACATCCTCCAGGAAGGCCATGACGGAAAAGAAGATAAGGAGGATGGGAAGGAAGGTTAGAACGGACCCCACGCCCCCGATTACGCCGTTCAGAATCAGCCCTTTGACCCAGAGCGGCGCGCCGGTCAGCGACGGCTCCATCCACCGGGCAAAATAACGGATCAGCGATTCCAGGGCTTTCTGCATAGGAAAACCGATCTTGTAGGTCAGGGTGAAGACAAGGGCCAGGACCCCAAGCAGAATGGGAATGCCGAGGATGGGTCGGGTGAGAAAATGATCGATCCTGTCGGTCATGAGGACCTGTCCGCGCTTGAACCTTGAGATGGCCGCCCGCGTGACCTCCTCGATCCAGTTGTAGCGTCCGCCCACGACGGCGTGGAGCGAGTCTTCATGTTCGATCAGAAGCTGCTGGATGTCGCCCCAGGTCGGAGCCGGGACGAGGCCCTCGATCATCCGGGAGATCTCGGGGTCCCCTTCCATGATTTTCGTGGCTGTCCAGCGAGCCGTATAAGGGGGATGGACGTAATCGGCGATGAGCTCCATGAGCGTCATGAAAATGGCCCTGTGATCTTCCGCGACCTCGGGGATCCTGGGCTTGTAATCCACTTCATTCTTCTCGAGGGCCAGGACGGTATCGACCATTTCCCTGATTCCCTGATTTTTCGTGGCCACCATGGGAACCACGGGGATGCCGAGAGCGTTCTGCAGGGCCTTGATGTTGATGCGGATGCCCTGCGCTTCAGCGACATCGATCATATTCACGGCCACGATGACAGGCGGTCCGAGCAGGAGAAGTTCCGAAAGAAGGTAAAGGCTCCTCTCCAGGGCCGCGGCGTTGACCAGATGGACGATGACGTCAGGGTTCACGCTGATGATAAAATCCCTGGCGACCCGCTCTTCCTCCGAGAAGGCGGTGAGGCTGTATGTTCCGGGGAGGTCCACAATCTGCAGATCCACATTCTCGCAGGAGTGAACCCCTTCCTTTTTTTCCACGGTCTTGCCGGGCCAGTTGCCCACGTGCTGGGACAATCCCGTCAGGATATTGAAGACCGTGGATTTCCCCACATTGGGCTGCCCGGCGAGAGCGACAAGAAATTTTCTGCATTCCCCGGCCTGTTCCGCCTCCGCATGCGCTTCGAGCCCGTATACGAGTATCCTGGAGGCTTCCCCTTCCCCCAGGGCGACCCGGGTATCCGCCACCTCGACAATGATGGGGCCGCCCCTGCTTCGCCGAACCCTGATCTTCGCGTTGGGCACAATGCCCATGCCGGCAAGCCGGCTTGTCAGGGCCTTGCCGCCCGAGACGGCATTGATGATCCCTGTTTCGTTTTCCCGAAGGGCAATAAGTGGTATCGGTTCTTTGCTCATTTTCTCCATCAAAAGAATCTTTCAGTGATACAAATTATTTCAAGCGGATCCGGAGCTTCCTGACCATCATATCCGGGCCGTAGGACGATTTGGTGACCCGGAGGGCCTCTTTCCCCAGATCTTCCTCCAGATTCAGATAATCATATCCTGAGATCAGTCTCTTCGCCCCATCGTTGAACATGTACTCGTAGAGGCCTTTGTAGTTCTTGATCCCTTTCGCGAAATGGATCACGAAGGTCCTTCCCCACAGCTTTTCTCCGATCAGGAATCCGGCCGGCCTGCTTTCCACGTAGTAGATCATCCCGATGAGATCAAGCCGATCCATCAGGCTCAGGGCTTCGAGGCAGGGCCCGTAATCCGTCTCTTCCCTTGAAAGGTCCGTTTCCGCCTGCCAGGCGTCGAGCACCCGCCGGGCGTCCTCCCGCCTGTCGCCGGTGAGAAGAGCGGAGTCGTGTCCGTACAGAGTCAGAAACTGTTTCAGGCGATTTCTCTTCCGGGTCAGCCGGCCGCCTTTGAACGTGGCCATCGTTTCCACGCGGTAGAGGTAATCCATCTCGCTTTCCTCGCAGGAGACGGAAAATTCATCGCCCTTGAAGATGTCCATCCATTCTTCCGGAACAGGAAAGAGGACGCCGTGGTCTTTCATGAGCCGGATGATATCGTTTCTTTCGAACAGCCGCAGGTCTCTGAGGGGCATCCAGCAGGGTTCTCCATCGTCCGTCGTGCAGGAGATGACCGGCTCGCCGTTCCGGACGAACCCGTACCCGCACTTTTC
>CAYXFF010000141.1:0-4507 GCA_964464185.1 uncultured Syntrophaceae bacterium
TGCTGTGCCCAGGCAGACACTTCTTTTGGACTGTCAAGAACGGTTACACCTGCGGCGCGAAGGGCTGATTCCTTTCCTTCGACGGTTCCCGAAGTGCCCCGCACGATAGCTCCGGCATGTCCCATACGCTTGCCCTGAGGAGAATAGCGGCCCGCGATATAGGAAGCAACGGGCTTGGTCATTTTCCGCGAGATGAACCCGGCGGCTTTCTCTTCCTGTTCCCCGCCCACTTCTCCCACGATAATGACGGCGTCCGTGCCTTCATCTTTTTCAAAGAGTTCAAGGATGTCGGGCAGGTTCCGCAATATGACCGGATCGGCACCCATGCCCACGACCGTGCTCTGGCCTATGCCGGTCTGCGACAGAAGACCCGCAAATTCATAAGAAAGCGTACCGCTGCGGGAAATGATCCCGACGCGTCCGGGTGCAAAAAGAGATGCCGGCATAATCCCCATTTTTCCTATTCCCGGCACAAGAAGGCCCGGGGTTGTAGGCCCGAGGGCAAAAACCCCGTTTTCAATGGCGTAGCTGCGCATTTTCATTACATCGGCCACCGGGATGTGCTCCGGAACAACAACGATGAACCGGATTCCCGCATCGACCGTCTCAAGGAACGCATCCAGCACAAAACCCGCGGGCACGAAAAAAACGGAAGCATTGGCCCCTGTCTCTTTCACGGCATCGGCAACACTGTCGAAAACAGGCACTCCCTCTACCATGGAGCCTCCTTTGCCGGGAGTAATGCCGCCTACTACTTTTGTGCCGTACTCAACCATCCATTTGGTCTGAATACTGCCGATGCGGCCTGTTATGCCCTGCACAATCACACGGGTGGTATCATCAATCAGTATGCTCATGGATCAACCTCGATCTATTTCCATTTTTTGAATTTCAGTTCAAAATGCTTTTTTTCAGCCGGCCTTTTGTCCCACAAGTTCATAGAGCTTTTCCACCGCCTTCTCTGTTGCCGTATCCGTCACCACGTGGACGCCGCCGGATTGCAGAATCTCCCAGGTCTCTTCCTGACGGTTCCCAAGGGCCTTGGCAACGATGGGGATCTTCACGTTGTGCTCCTGAATATATCGTACGACTCCCTTGGCACCTTCATGAATCGGGTTTATCCCGCCGTAGACATTTATGAAGATGGCCTTCAGATCGGGCTTCATCATGATCAGATCCATGCATTTGTAAAGCAGATCAGCCGTGATGCCCCCTCCTGTCTCAAGAAAGTTTGCCGGTTTCATCTTTTTGCCGATAATATCCATGGAGACCATGCCGAGTCCGGCGCCGGATGCAATAATCCCTACATCCCCGTCAAGATCTACGTACGTAACCCCAATTTCCCTGCCTCTGCGCTCCAATACATTCTCAATCCGGTCAATGCGGTCCGGAAGCGGATGGCGGATCCTTGACAGGGCCGAGTCATCCACCTCCAAAACGGCGTCGACAGCAAGCAAGGTCCCGTTGGGAAGAACCACGAGGGGGTTGATTTCCGCGATAAGCGCCTCATAGGAAGTGGCCACGTGATAAAGGCGGCCGATCACATCGCTCCAGGCGGAAATCAATGGCTGTTTGAGGCCGAGCAATTTCAGCAGTCCCCGAGCCTGATAGGGATAGTAACCGAATGAGGGATCGATATGAAGGGCTGCAACCTTTTCCGGCTCGTTTTTTACCGTTTCTTCTATCCGTACGCCGCCTTCGGTGCAGGCAAGGATAACGGGTTTCCCGGAATAGCCGTCGATGGTAAAGCCAACGTAAAGTTCCCTGGCTATCTCGACCTTCTCGCAAACAAGTATTTTCCTGACGGGGAATCCTTTGATCTCTGAAGCGAGCAGCGCTTCCGCGGCCTCCTTCAGTTCATCCTGCGTGGCTGCCGCTTTGATGCCGCCCGAAAGCCCTCGGCCGCCGACGAGCACCTGTGCCTTGAGCATGACCGGATATCCAATCTCACCGGCTATCTGGAGGGCTTCATAAACATCGGCCGCAACGCCACGTCGCGGCACGGGAATGCGGTTTTGTTCAAAAATGTCTAAAGCCTCGTACTCATGAAGTCTCATGACGATGATGTTCCTTCCGAATGGATTTGGCGGCTATGCGCATAAATTGCCTAAGTATATAAAATTGCTGTGGCGAGATGTCAAATGAAAAAATCGGATTTCAGAGGGGAAAATGCATATTGTTTTTTTGTAAAAAGTTAATTGAAAATATAATTGAATTGATGTAGGAGATTCCTGTCCATTGTTCTTATTCAAAAAACCTCAATCAGGTGCAAGGATGACTATGCGCAAAACAAAAAAGAGAACAAGCTCGCGGGAAGACAGCAGTCAGATCGCTTATCAGGGGATCAGGCGCATGCTGTATACCAAGGAGCTCGTGGCGGGCCAGAAGATCGCCTCCGCGGAGATTGCCGAGAAGCTTCAACTGAGTCCGACACCCATTATCCAGGCGCTTAAGAGACTTGAATTATTGGGATTTGTGTCTCATGAACCGAACCGCGGCTTTCACATCACTCCATTCAGCATCAACGAGATTGAAGAGATCTACGAAATGAGGGAACTTCTTGAACCCTCGCTCCTTCGCGCCACCATTGAAAATCTCAAGAAAGAAGGCATTACGGAGCTTAAAAAAGCCATGGAGGCTCACCTTGCAGCGGAACGCGACTTTTATTTGAAGGAGCGGCTGTTCAAGAACAAAGAGTTTCACCTGACGCTTGCGTCCCTTTCGGGCAAAGAGACCCAGATCCGCATTCTGCAGAACCTTTTCGACGTTCTCTTTCTCAAATACGGAGGACTTCCCAGCACGTCCCTTTCGGCAACCGATCAGGAACACCAGGAAATATTCGACAGCGTTTCCATGCGAAGTCTGGACAGGGCTCAAAGGGTGCTGAAGAATCATATTACGAATGTCAAGACACAGGTTCTGTCCAGCGTCAGAAAGATGCTGGCGGAGCAGGAACGGGCAGTATTTTAAGAAGAAGGGATTTTTAACGCATTATGAAATGAGGAGATAACATCATGGGACTTAAGACTAAAGAAGAATACATTGAATCCATCCGCGCCCTCAAACCCACGGTCTACATGTTTGGAGAGCGTCTTACCAACGTCGTGGACAATCCTCGCTTGAGGGCCGGCATCGAAGCGACTGGGGCAACTTACGAAATGGCCTTGAAGCCGGAAAACCGCGACCTCTTCACAACCGTGAGCCCGCTCATCAACGAGCCGGTATGCCGCTTCACGCTGCCGCCGTCCAGCATTGAAGACCTCGTGGCCCGGGTCAAGATAAACAGGAAAATGGCCAACTACGTCAGCACATGCCATCAGCGGTGTACCGGGCTGGATTGCCTGTCAACCCTTTCCATCGTCACCTATGACATAGACCAGAAATACGGCACCAAATACAACGCCAATTTTATCGAATTTCTGAAACACATGCAGAAGAACGATCTCGCGGCCAATGCCGGGGTCACCGACGTCAAGGGAGACCGCTCACTGGCCCCGCACGAACAGGTCGATAAGGACATGTTCCTTCACGTGGTCGAGAAGACGGACAAGGGCATCGTCGTACGCGGCGCAAAGGCCCACCAGACAGGCTCTCTTTCGTCTCACGAGATCATCGTCCTGCCCACGAGGGCCATGGGCAAGGCAGACAAGGACTATGCCATCGCCTTTGCCATCCCCTCCGACACGAAAGGGCTCATCCATGTGGTCGGCAGATCCACCCTCGACAAACGAGAGATAGAGGGCTGCGACATCGGAAATGTTTTCTATTCCAAGTATTGTCCCACCCTTATTTTCGACAATGTTTTTGTCCCCTGGGAGCGCGTCTTCATGTGCGGAGAGACGGAGTTCGCCGTCGAAATGGTGATCCGTTTTTCGTCTTTCCACCGTCAGAGCCACGGGGGATGCAAGTCCGGCAGAATAGACTGCATGATCGGCACCGCTCTCACCCTGATGGAGTACAACGGGACAACCAAGATGAGTCATCTGAGACAGAAGGTCATCGAAATGATCCACCGGGCCGAGACGCTCTACGGCTGCTGCCTGGCGTCTTCCTATGAAGGCTGCAAGGAGCCTTCCGGCACGTACTTCATCGACACGGTACTGGCCAATGCCTCCAAAATTCATGAAGGCAAGGAACTGGCCGAGGCCTCACGCCTCATGATCGATATCTGCGGAGGGTTCGTGGCCGACCTGCCTTCCGACAAGGATTTTGCAAACCCCGAGATAGGCGATCTCCTGAAAAAATACCTCAAGGGTGTCGACAGCGTCCCCGTCGAAAACCGGGTCAAGATGTACCGGCTGGCTGAAAAGCTTGCCATGGAAAGCGCCGATTCGGTTTCCGACATCCACGGCGGCGGTTCGCCGGAGGCCCATCGCGTCACCATTTTCCGCGAAACGGATCTGGAAAGCAAAAAGAAGTCGGCGAAGCGCCTCGCCGGCATTGACAAATAAACGGGTTTGATACAGCGGGCTTGACTTAAAAGGGCCGGAAATTCCATTTTCTGCAA
>CAYXFF010000142.1:0-4502 GCA_964464185.1 uncultured Syntrophaceae bacterium
CGTTTCTGGGACGTTAAAAAAACGACGGGTGAGAATTTCGGAGTTTCTTAAGAAACACCATGCCTGTCATTCCGGACTTGATCCGGAATCCATAATTTAAAAAACTGGATTCCCGCCTCCGCGGGAATGACATAGAAAAGGCTGACCCGTTTAACCGACGACATTGAAATTAAACATTTCCAGTAATATTAATTATGGAGGTTTTTATGGCAACAGATGACAGGAAGAAGGCGGTTGAACTGGCCATCTCTCAAATTGAGAAGCAGTTCGGTAAAGGCTCCATCATGAGACTCGGGGGGAGCGAGGCCATCTCTGACATCCCCGCCATCCCCACGGGCTCACTCAGTCTTGACATGGCCCTCGGCGTCGGGGGTGTCCCCCGCGGAAGAGTCGTCGAGATTTTCGGGCCGGAATCGGGCGGAAAGACAACCCTGTCGCTCCATATTGTAGCTGAGGCCCAGAAGAAAAACGGCCTTGCCGCTTTCATCGACGCGGAGCACGCTCTGGACGTCTCTTACGCGAGAAAGATCGGTGTCAGCACGGACGACCTCCTGATTTCCCAGCCGGACAGCGGCGAACAGGCCCTGGAGATAGCGGAGACTCTTGTCCGGAGCGGTGCTCTCGATGTCCTTGTCGTGGATTCCGTTGCCGCTCTCGTCCCGAGATCCGAACTGGAAGGGGACATGGGCGACGCGCAGATGGGACTTCAGGCGAGGCTCATGTCGCAGGCCCTCCGAAAGCTCACGGCCAGCATCAGCAAATCGAAGACGACGGTCATCTTTATCAATCAGCTCCGTATGAAGATCGGCATGTTCATGGGAAATCCGGAAACGACGACGGGCGGAAACGCCCTCAAATTCTACTCCTCGATCCGCCTGGACATCCGGAAGATCACGACCATCAAGCAGGGAGAGAGCATCATCGGGAACCGGACAAGGGTGAGGGTCGTGAAAAACAAGCTGGCCCCGCCCTTCCGAGAGGCTGAGTTCGACATCATCTTCGGCGAGGGGATTTCCAGAGAGGGGGACATCCTGGATCTCGGAGCGGAACAGGGCGTCATCGAGAAAAGCGGCGCCTGGTATTCTTACAAGGGCGATCGGCTGGGTCAGGGGCGGGAAAACACAAAGCATCATCTCCGTGAAAACCCCGACCTCACCAACCGCCTGGAGGCCGAGATCCGCGACAAGCTGGGCGTGAAGGGCGTGAAAGAGGCGGAATAGCCGCATGGCTGATGACCCCGTCTTCGAAAAGGCCCGGCAGAAGGCCTTTCGGCTTCTTTCACTCCGGGGCCGGAGCACGAAGGAAATCCGCTCGAAGCTCCGGGAGCAGAAGTTTGAAGAGTCCGTCATAAACAGGGTGATCGATCGCCTGTTGAAGGATCGTTACCTCGATGATGCCGCCTTCGCGAGAGACTGGGCTCGCAGCCTGGCCGAAAACCGGCTCTACGGCAACCGTCGGATCGAGACGAGCCTCATTCAAAAAGGGATTTCCGGCGGTCTCATCAAGGAAACGATAGCCGGGGTTAGAAAGGAACGTCCGGAAAGAGAGA
Source organism: uncultured Syntrophaceae bacterium (assembly GCA_964464185.1). GTDB lineage: Bacteria > Desulfobacterota > Syntrophia > Syntrophales > UBA4778 > UBA4054. The sequence continues at coordinate 1,550 of CAYXFF010000142.1, forward strand.
CCCTCGAGGCCGTCATCAGAAAAAAGCTGAAAGACCGGAAGCTCGGGGATCTCGACCGGAGAGAAAAACAGCGGCTTGCACGGAGCCTGATGGGAAGAGGGTTCCCGGCAGGTCTCGTATTTGAGATGTTAAGAATCAAAGAGGAGGGATTGTTTGATGAAAGGGAGTGACATCAGAAAGCAGTTTCTTAAATTTTTTGAAGAAAGGGGACACGCGATCATTGAAAGCTCCGGGCTCATCCCCAAGGATGATCCCACGCTCCTCTTCACAAATTCGGGGATGGTCCAGTTCAAGGATCTTTTCCTCGGCTTGGAAGACCGCGGCTACACCCGCGCGGCGAGTTCTCAGAAATGCGTCCGGGCGGGCGGGAAGCACAACGACCTGGAAAACGTGGGCTACACGGCCCGTCATCACACCTTCTTCGAGATGCTGGGAAACTTCTCCTTCGGTGATTACTTCAAGAAGGAATCCATCGCCTGGGGCTGGGAATTCCTGACCGTGAACATGGGACTTCCCAGGGAAAAGATGTGGATCACGATCTACAAGGACGACAACGAGGCCTTCGAGATCTGGAACAAAGAGATGGGTGTGCCCGCCGAGCGGATCGTCCGGATGGGAATGGACAGCAACTTCTGGATGATGGGCGAGACCGGCCCCTGCGGACCCTGCTCCGAAGTCCTCTTCGACCAGGGACCGGGGGTGGGATGCGGACGTCCGGAGTGCAACGTGGAATGCTCCTGCGACCGTCACCTCGAACTCTGGAACCATGTCTTCACCCAGTTCGACCGCGACAAGGACGGCAACTTCAATCCCCTGCCGAAACCGAACATCGATACGGGCATGGGCCTTGAGCGTCTTGCCGCAGTCATGCAGGGCGTTCAGAGCAACTACGAATGCGATCTGCTCTTCCCCATCATCCGATTCATGGAAAAGCTGAGCGGGAAGCGCTACGGGGCAAGTGAAGGCGACGACGTCTCCATGCGGGTCATCGCCGACCACAGCCGCGCCGTCACATTTCTCATCGGCGACGGGGTCCTTCCCAGCAACGAGGGCCGTGGCTACGTTCTCAGGCGAATCCTCCGTCGCGCGGCCCGCCACGGAAAGCTCCTGGGATTCGATAAGCCCTTCCTCCATGAAGTCATCGAGGCCGTAGTGGACATCATGAAGGACGCCTACCCGGATATCGTGGGCAAGCAGTCCTTCGTCCAGAAGGTTGTCTTCAACGAGGAGCAGCGCTTCCTGGAGACCCTCGACACGGGGCTTCGCATCCTCAACGACGAGGTGGCCGACCTCAAGAAATCCGGAAAGACCGTCATCCCCGGAGAGGTCGTTTTCAAACTTTACGACACCTTTGGATTCCCCGTGGACCTCACGGCCGACATTGTCAAGAAGGACAACCTGACCCTCGACATGGAAGGCTTCGAGAAACTCATGGAGGAGCAGCGGGAAAGAGCGCGCGAATCCTGGAAGGGGAGCGGCGAGCAAGCCGTTGCGGATACCTACAAGAAACTCACCCTCAAGGGCATTCATTCCGAGATGGTCGGCTATGAAGAAGTGACGGAAGTGACGTCGTTTATCACGGCCCTCCTCAAGAAGGACACGGAGGTGGACGAGATCACGGAAGGCGACAACGCCGAGATCTTCACCGACCAGACCCCCTTCTACGGCGAGACGGGCGGACAGGTTGGAGACACCGGGGTCATCGAGGGAGACGGGTTCCTCTTTGAAGTCTGGGATACCCAGCGTCCCGACGAGCACCTCATCACCCACATCGGAAAACTCAAGAAGGGCAAGATCCGCAGGAACGACACGGCGCACCTCAAGGTGGAGACGAACATCCGGCGGGCCATCGAGGCCAATCACTCGGCCACGCACCTCCTGAACGCGGCGCTGCGCACGGTCTTGGGTGATCATGTGAAACAGGCCGGTTCTCTCGTGACGCCGGAACGCCTGCGCTTCGACTTCACCCACTTTTCCAGGATCGATGACGCGGAGCTCGATCACATTGAGATGCTCGCAAATGAGTTCATCCAGAACAACGTTCCCGTGAAGACCAGCCTCCTCGCGAAGGAGGAGGCCTTCAAGACGGGGGCCCAGGCCGTCTTCGACGAGAAATACGCCGACAAGGTCCGTCTGGTCAGGATGGGCGATGTGAGCGCCGAGCTCTGCGGCGGGACCCACGTCACGCAGACGGGAAACATCGGCCTCATGAAGATCCTCTCCGAATCCGCTGTCGCGGCGGGCGTCCGCCGTATCGAGGCGGTCACGGGACATGCGGCGGTGAAGTACGTCAAGAAGATCGACCATGAACTTCGCAGCGTGGCGAACCTTTTTCGGGTCGGCACCGCTGATGTGGCCGAGCGCGTCGATAAAATGATGAAACACCAGAAGGATCTCGAGAAGGAGATCGAGGCCCTGAAGGGAAAACTCGCCGCAAGGGAATCGGGCGACATCGTCAAGAAGATAAAATCCGTGAACGGCGTTGATGTCCTCGCCACAGCTGTGGACGTTTCCGACGTGAAGGCCCTGCGCGACTTCGGCGACAAGCTGAGGGACAAGATGAAGTCGGGCATCATCCTCCTGGGGAGCAAGGTGGGGGACAAGGCGATGCTCCTCTGCATGGTGACGAAGGACCTGACGAACCGCTACGATGCCGGAAAGATTGTGAAGGAGATCGCTCCCATCGTGGGAGGGAGCGGAGGCGGCCGTCCCGACATGGCCCAGGCCGGGGGAACGAAACCGGAAAACCTCGACAAGGCGTTGAACAAGCTCACGGATCTCCTGGGAGGCGGAAAGAAGGCCGCAGAGATACCGAAGGCAACTACACCTGCCAAACCCAAGGCGGCAGAAAAGAAAACCGTGAAAACAGCGGCCGTAAAACCGAAAGAGGCGAAGCCGAAAGAGGCAAAACCAAAAACCGCCAAGGCAAAATCAAAGACCAAGAAAAAATAGG
>CAYXFF010000143.1:0-4484 GCA_964464185.1 uncultured Syntrophaceae bacterium
CTCCGGAAAGATTCAACGACCTGATTCTTTTTCAGTTCGAGCTGATGATCGTAATCGATATGCTGGTACTGGCAGCCGCCGCAGCGGAGATAATAAGGGCATTTCGGGGTCATCCTCCAGGGGGAAGGCGTCACGAGTTTTTCGAGTTTTCCCCTCAAAAAGGTCTTTTTCACGTCCGTGATTCTGACCACCGCCGTGTCCCCGTCCACGGTGAAGGGGACAAAGAGGACCATATCCCGAACCCTTGCGACGCCGTCTCCGCCAAAGGCGACACTCTCTATAATTGCTTCAACCTTATCCCCTATCCTGAATTCGTTTTTCATTTGTTTGTTTCCTAATGCCTTTAGCCTTTAGCCTATCTTATAGCTACCACTTTTTTCATCATCCGTAAATGGGGCCGGGCGGCCGTTTTTCCGCGGCCCTTTACAAAAGAAGAAAATACTGATACTTTCCAGCACCCTTTATGGATGGAGCGGTTTTTGGAACATTCAGATGTACATCGTTTGACCTCCGACGGCCGGGAAATTGTTCTCATCGGAACCGCCCATGTTTCTCGGGAGAGCGCCGACCTGGTGGAAGAGATCATCGGAGAGATAAAGCCGGACACGGTGTGCGTCGAACTCTGCAAGTCCCGCCTTGAAACCCTCAGAAATCCGGGGAAATGGCTCGAGACCGATATCGTCAAGGTCATCCGCGAAAAGCGGACATCCCTCCTCCTGTCCCAGCTTCTCATGGCCTCTCTGCAGAAGAGGATCGCAGAAAAATTCAAGATCAATCCCGGCGAGGAGATGCGCCGGGCCGTCAGGGTTGCGGAAGAAATCGGAGCGGAGATTGTCCCGGCGGACCGCGAAATAAGGATAACCCTTACCCGGACATGGAGAAAGATGCGCTTCTGGAGCAAGTTCATGCTCCTGCCTGATTCCATCGCGTCGCTCGTCATGAGCGAGGATATCAGCATGGAGGACATTGAAAAGCTGAAAAAGCGGGACGCCCTGGAGATCGCCCTGGATCTCTTCGGGAAGAAGATGCCGGAGATCAAAACCACTCTCATCGATGAGAGGGATCAGTATCTTGCCCATTTCATCGGTCACGCACCGGGGTCAAGGATCGTGGCCGTGGTCGGCGCCGGACACGTCCCCGGCATTCTGAATTACATGGGAAAAGATATCGACATCGATGCCCTCAACAGGATTCCGCCCAAGGGGCGCCTGGGTGACATCATCCAGTGGGGTCTCCTGGTGGGTGTCGCAGGGCTTTTCATCGGCGGCTTCTTTTATGCCGGGAGCCAGGCAAGCCTCAACATGGCCAAGTGGTGGATAGGCATCACATCCCTCTCGGCCGCCCTCGGGGCTCTTGTGGTGCTCGCTCATCCGCTCACGATTGCCGCGGCCGCCCTGTCGGCGCCCATCGCCACCATTCACCCTCTCATTGCCACGGGCTGGGTGGCGGGACTCACGGAGGCGTCCCTGCGAAAGCCCCAGGTAAAAGACTTCCTGGATCTCGCCGATGATATCACCACGTTTCGAGGCTTCTGGCGCAATAAGATCACCCGGCTTCTTCTCCTTGTTGCCATCGTCAATCTCGCGGCCGCAGCGGGGACCTTTATCGCCATTCCCGTGATGGTGCGGTTTCTTTACCCCTGAAGACGTCATCGTTGACAGCCCCGAAAGCTCTGTGGTAAGCATTTCAGCCACCAGCGTTCAAAGGAATTTTGATGAGTGAGACCGGAAAAAAATCGATGCTCTGCCCGAACTGCAGGAAACTGATCAGTTCGGACGAACCGCTTTGCCCCTACTGCGGAATAGCGAACCCGGGCTCGTCCTGGAAAAGATACATGAGCTGGGGGGCTCTGAGCGGCCCCGGGGACATCATCTCCGTTCTTTTGTATTTCAACATCGCCTTCTATATTATCTCCATTCTTTTGAACCCCCGGGGGATTGGCCTTACGGCCAATCCATTCACCTTTCTCTCCCCTTCGGACCAGAGCCTCTTCCTGCTCGGGGCGACGGGAACGTATCCCATTCTTTTCTTTCACCGCTGGTGGACGCTTGTTTCAGCCTCCTTTCTCCACGGAAGCATTCTCCACATCTTCTTCAACATGGCCGCCCTGCGGCAGCTCGGACCCTTCGTGGTCCGGGAGTATGGCTCGAGCCGCTTCATCATCATCTACGTTCTGAGCGGAATAGCTGGATTCGCCGTCTCCACTCTGGCCGGCGTTCCGTTCACGATCGGGGCTTCGGCGAGCCTCTGCGGCCTGATCGGCGCCATTCTCTATTACGGGAAAAGCCGGGGCGGTTTTTACGGCCAGGCCGTTTACAAGCAGGCCACGGGGTGGGTCATCGGGCTCGTCATCTTCGGTCTTCTATTCCCAGGAATCAATAACTGGGCGCACGGGGGCGGTATCGCGGCGGGGGCTTTGATCGGTTTTCTCTCCGGCTATGAGGAACGCAAAGAAGAAAATATCCGGCATAAGACACTGGCGACGGCATGCACAGTCATGACGGCGCTGGTTCTGGTCTGGGCGCTCCTCCAGGCCTTCTACCACCGTTTTATCTGAGGGACGGGATTTCTGAAATCGCGTTGACATATCTCCTGTATTACCCTATATTTTCCGGAAGCCGGACGAGATTTGAAGAGGAGGTCAAAAGCACATGATGAAAAGAACACCTGGCGTGAAGCGGATAGCATTCATCCTCATGATGGCCTTCGTGACGGCGGGTTGTTACATGGGGGTGGGGGAGAGGGTCGTGGGGTTCGAATCGGGGCAGTTCTTTTATTCCGACGGCATTCTCAAGACGAATTATAAAGCCCCCTTCGATAAAATCTGGGCGGCCTGTGAAAAGACCGTCTCGGACATGAAAGGCACCGGCATTGAGAAGAAAAAGAAAATCGGGACGGGTACGATAGACGCTGTCATCGGTGACGAGAAGGTCCGTATTTCCGTGGAATACGTTTCAAAAAATATAACCTCCGCAGGCGTCAGGGTCGGCATGGCGGGAAACAACCTGGCGTCACAGCTCATCCAGGAAAAAATCAAGAGTAATCTGCTGGCACAATAAGAGACCCTGAAGGATCAAAGACGGCGCGAGGCATTTCACGGGGAGCCCCGCGCTTTTTTGAGAGGCAGCGTTGCGTGGAAGAGAAGGAATCGAAAAAGACCGTCCGCAGTTATTCTTATGCCACCTTCCTGAATGACATGGGCTCGGACATGATCTATCCGGTCTGGCCGCTCTTTGTCACTTCTCTCGGCGCGAACATGGCGATCCTGGGTTTTCTCGACGGTCTCGGAGATGCCCTGGTCTCCATATCCCAGGCCATATCCGGTTATGTGTCGGACCGGATCCGGAAGAGAAAGGTCTTTGTCTGGCTGGGCTATCTCTTCGGCGGCCTCTCAAGGCTCGGCTATGCCTTTTCGACCGCCTGGCAGCATCTGATCCCTTTCAGGATTCTCGACAGAACGGGCAAGATGAGGGGAGCGCCCCGGGACGCCATCATTGCCGATGTCTCGACGCATGAGAATCGCGGGCGGAACTTCGGGTTCCTGAGAACCATGGACAATCTCGGCGCCGTCTGCGGCATCCTGATCTGCATTTTCTTCTTCGACTCCCTGGGCTATCAGAATCTTTTTCTCCTTGCCGCCGTCCCATCCTTCTTTGCCGTCCTGCTCATTCTCTCCCTGGGCAGGGAGAAGAAACCCGCCGGAGACAAAATCTTCCAGGGAATCCGTTTGAAAGACCTGGACGGGAATTTCAGATTCTTTCTCCTTTTGAGCGCCCTGTTCGCCCTGGGTTCTTTCAGTTATTCCTTTCTCCTCATCTACGCAAAGGAGCACGGATTTCAGGTCGCCTTCGTCCCCATTCTTTATCTCATCTTCACGGCCATGGCGGCCCTGTCTTCGCTTCCCTTTGGAAAACTGTCGGACCGGATTGGAAGGAAGGGCGTCCTCATGATGTCCTTTATCCTCTGGGGACTGGTGTGCGGGAGCTTCATCTTCCTGGAAAGCCATGTCGCCATCCTTGCCGCTTTTGTCTTGTATGGGCTTCACCGCGGCGCGCTGGATACCGTTCAGAAGGCTTTCGTGTCGGAACTTTCCCCGGAAGATTACCGGGCCAGCGGCCTCGGGGGTTTTCAGATGGTCGTCGGCCTCTGCGCGCTGCCGGCCTCTCTGATCGCCGGAATTCTCTGGGACCATGTCAACATCCAGGCCCCCTTTTATTTTTCCCTGGTCCTGACCGTCATCGCGTCGGCCATGCTTATCTTCATCAGGGAGAGCTGAACCGTTTCCCTGTCTGATAGAATATTATTGACCGGTTGGAGCGGCTGCTTGAGGAGGCGCGGACATAATCCTTGACAATGTTCCCCGACACGATTAATGAAAATTACGTCAATCTGAAAAAGGAGCGGTCACATGGCGGATATGACAGTCAAACGAAAACCCGTGATCATCGGCGTCATGGGAGGCCATCATGCCGACCCCGAGACCA
>CAYXFF010000144.1:0-1285 GCA_964464185.1 uncultured Syntrophaceae bacterium
GGCCTTGACCTCAAGTTTCTGGCAGAGCAGGGATACATCAAATAAAAAAACGAAGATGCGAAGTTGGGAAGATAGGAAGTTAGGAAATTTTCATTCTCATCTTCTTAACTTCGAGCAGGTGTAAAATGGCGATCAGTACAATTAAAGAAGCGATTGATGATATGAAAAAAGGCCGGATGGTTATCCTGGTGGATGACGAAGACCGTGAGAACGAAGGGGATCTCTGCATGGCGGCGGAGCACGTGACGCCCGAGGCGATCAACTTCATGGCGAAGCACGGCAGGGGCCTGATCTGCCTGAGTTTGAGCAGCGATATGGCCGACAGGCTGGATCTGCCGCTCATGGTGCGGGATAATCGTTCCCGTTTCGGCACGGCTTTCACCGTTTCCATAGAGGCGAGGCGGGGCGTGACCACGGGGATATCGGCAGCGGACAGGGCGACGACGATCCGCACGGCCGTGGCGGACGAAACCACCGCGGATGACCTGGTGAGTCCCGGGCATGTCTTTCCCATCCGCGCGAGGAAGGGCGGTGTTCTCGTGAGAACCGGGCAGACGGAAGGCTCTGTGGATCTCGCGCGGCTCGCGGGACTCAAAACCGCGGGGGTCATCTGCGAGATCATGAAAGATGACGGGACCATGGCCCGGATGCCCGATCTGGAAGTCTTCGCGCAGGAACATCACCTCAAGATCGTGACCATCGCCGATCTCATCGATTTCAGGCTGAGGACGGAGCGCCTCGTGAGAAGGGCGGCAACGGCCAAGCTGCCCACACGCTACGGCGGAGAATTCAAGATCATTGTTTATGAGAACGATGTGGACAGCATGAAGCACATCGCTCTTGTCAAGGGGGACATTGAGCCCGAGGACGAAGTTCTCGTGCGTGTTCACTCGGAATGCCTCACAGGCGACACCTTTGGATCCGAGCGCTGCGACTGCGGAGATCAGCTCCATGCGGCGATGAAGAGGGTGGAGGAAGAGGGCAAAGGGGTGATTGTTTACATGCACCAGGAGGGACGGGGTATCGGTATCGTGAACAAGATCAAAGCCTACGAACTTCAGGAGCATGGACGCGATACCGTGGAAGCGAATATCGAACTCGGCTTCAAGGAGGATTTGAGAGACTACGGTATCGGCGCGCAGATACTTGTGGATCTTGGCGTGAGAAAGATGAGGCTCCTGACAAACAATCCCAAGAAGATTGTCGGGCTTCAGGCTTACGGTTTGTCCGTCACGGGAAGAGTCCCGATTGAAATCGAACCGACGGAGTCCAACATCCGCTATCT
>CAYXFF010000144.1:1385-4482 GCA_964464185.1 uncultured Syntrophaceae bacterium
GAGGGTAAGATTGTAGCGCGGGGGATGAGGTTCGGGATCGTGGCGAGCCGTTTCAATGATTTCATCTGCGGGAGGCTGATCGATGGGGCCGTGGATGCCCTTACCCGGTCAGGAGCGGAGGAAAAGAGCATTGACGTCATCAAGGTGCCGGGTGCTTTTGAGATTCCCATCGCGGCGAAGAAACTCGCCAAGAGCGGAAAGTACGATGCCGTGATCTGTCTCGGGGCGGTCATCAGGGGAGCCACGCCCCATTTTGAGTACATCAGCGCCGAGGTTTCAAAAGGGATCGCCCTCGTGGGTCTGGAAATGGAGATTCCCGTTATCTTCGGTGTCGTTACAACGGACACCATTGAGCAGGCGATAGAAAGGGCCGGTTCCAAGTCCGGCAACAAGGGATGGGACGCCGCCCTTTCCGCCATAGAAATGGTGGACCTCTTTAAAAAGATATAGCCGCAAAATCAGAAGCGGGACGATCCGGGGCTGTGTCTTCATTTGCGTCATATTCCCATTTTAAGGGTGTTCTTTCAGTCAGAGGATTATGGGTCACAGAAGGAAGGCAAGGGAAGTCGCCTTGCAGGTTCTTTACGAAATGGATGTCTTGCAGATCGGTCCCGGTGAGGCTCTCGAGCTCTTCTGGAGGAACTTCGATGCGCCGGAAGAAGCCAGATCCTTTTCGTCAGACCTGGTCTTGGGGGCAACCCGGCACCACGAAGAAATAGACGGTCTCATCGTCGGGTGCTCCGATCACTGGTCTCTTGACAGGATGTCGCGGGTGGACCGGAACATCCTGCGGATGGCGGTATATGAGCTGCTCTACTGCGCGGATATTCCCCCGAAGGTGACCCTCAACGAAGCCATAGACCTTGGAAAAGAGTACGGCTCGGAGAATTCGGGTTCCTTCATCAACGGGGTTCTGGATGCCCTCTACGCGAAACTGAAACATGAGGATGGCTTTAAAGATATCGACTGAAACCCTTGACGAACTCGATTGTGAGGGGCTGGTCCTGGTCTTTTTCTCCGATGAAAGACCTCCCCGGGGCCTCTGCGGTTTTGCGGACTGGCGCCTGAATGGAATCATCTCAAGGTATCTCAAGGAGGGCAGGATCACGGGGGCCTTTCTTGAAAAGATACTCATCCCCTCGCAGGAGAGGGTTCCCTGTGAGAGAATTCTCCTCCTCGGGCTCGGCAAGAGCGCCGAACTTACCTACGATCAGCTTTACACGGCAGGGTATACGATTTCAGAGACCATCACCGGGATGGGGTGGCGCGAGATCGCCCTGAATATTCCTTCCAACGGCCGCTGCGTGCTCGACGTTCCCGTCATGACGGAGGCCATGATCACGGGATACATGGATTTCTGCAATGAGAATTTGAAAAGGTGTTCCATTCAATTGACCGGCCTCCTGGCCGATTCATCCAATCTGGATGGTGTGCTGAGCGGTCTGGAACGCTTCAGGAGGAACGCCGGAGAGACGACGAACGTGGATGTTCACCTCTCTAAGAAAGACGGTGTTGAGACGAACGGAACTTGAACAGGAAGAGGGATGGTGGAGACGGACATGAGCAGAAAGTATGATCCCCGGGTGATCGAAGAGAAATGGCAGCGGTGCTGGGAAGACCATAAGACCTTCCATGTGACGGAAGACCCGAAGAAGAAAAAATACTACCTGCTGGAAATGTTTCCCTATCCCTCCGGGAAGATCCACATCGGCCACGTGAGAAATTACACCATCGGCGATGTGGTGGCCCGTTTCAAGCGGATGAGGGGGTTCAACGTCCTCCATCCCATGGGATGGGACTCATTCGGGATGCCGGCGGAAAACGCGGCCATTGAAAAGGGGATTCATCCGGCCAGGTGGACAAACGAAAATATCGAGGAAATGAAAAAGCAGTTGAAGAGGATGGGTTTCAGCTACGACTGGGACCGGGAACTCTCAACCTGCGAGCCTTTTTACTATAAATGGGAGCAGCTCTATTTTCTCTGGATGTACGAGAAGGGCCTGGCTTACAAGAAAGGGTCTTCCGTCAACTGGTGCCCCAAGTGCGCGACCGTTCTCGCCAACGAGCAGGTGGAGCAGGGCCTCTGCTGGCGCTGCCACAGCGAGGTGCAGGAAAATTATCTGGAGCAGTGGTTCTTCCGGATCACCGAGTACGTGGAAGAGCTCCTGGAATACTGCGACCGGCTGGGTGACGGCTGGCCCGAGCGGGTCCTCACCATGCAGAAGAACTGGATCGGGAAGAGCTACGGCCTGGAGGTGGATTTCCCCATGGCCGATTCCGACGAGGTCATCAAAGTCTTCACGACCCGTCAGGACACCCTCTTCGGAGCAACGTTCATGCTCATCGCCGCGGAGCATCCCCTGGTCATGAAACTGGCGAAGGGGAAGCCCTGCGAGAAGGCGGCCATGGCGTTTGTGGAGAAGGTGAAGAAGCAGGACCGGATGATGCGGACCTCCGACTATTATGAAAAAGAGGGCGTCTTCCTCGATGCCTGGTGCCTGAACCCGCTCACGGATCAGAAGATGCCCATCTATGCCGCCAACTTTGTCCTCGCCGATTACGGGACAGGCTGTGTCATGGCCGTTCCCACGCACGATCAGCGCGACTTCGAGTTCGCGAAGAAATACAGCCTTCCGCTCATCGTGGTCATCCAGAACCCGGAGATGACCCTGGACGCAGAAACGATGGCGGAGGCTTACGTGGACGAGGGCATCCTGGTGAATTCGGGACAGTTCAACGGCATGAACAACATGAAGGCCCTGGACGCCATGGCGGATTATATCGGGTCCCTGGGACGGGGAAACCGGACCGTCCAGTACCGCCTGCGGGATTGGGGAATCTCGCGGCAGCGTTACTGGGGAGCGCCGATTCCCATTATCTATTGCGGAAAGTGCGGCACCGTGCCGGTGCCCGAGGCGGACCTTCCCGTCATACTTCCCCTTGATGTGGAGATCACGGGGGAGGGCGGGTCCCCTCTTGCCAGGCACAAATCTTTCGTGGAAACGAGCTGTCCCTCCTGCAAGGGGCCGGCGAGGCGAGAGACGGACACCATGGATACCTTCGTGGAATCCTCCTGGTACTTCGACCGGTTCTGTTC
>CAYXFF010000145.1:0-4444 GCA_964464185.1 uncultured Syntrophaceae bacterium
AGTACGACAGGACCCATCCCGACCGTGAAAAGTACGGGTACGTGTTTATTATCGAGGTGGAACTCATCAAAGAACTCAGAGGCAGGAGGGAGATCGTCAAAAAAGGTTTCGGGGCTCCCGGCACGCCCGAAAGGGTTCAAGTCCTTCAGGACAGGCGCTGGGGTACTTTGGAGAAGATCTCCCTGGCACGAAAAAAGAAGGCTCCCAAGAAGGCGATCCTTGAGAAAGAACGGCCCGCCATCATCGAGGCGAGTACCAGGGGGTATTCGTCGGAGACCATCGCACGGCATTTGAGCAAACAGTATGGAATCAGGATTTCTAGGGAAACCATCCGGAAATTTGTCCACGCACACAATAATAAACCGGATGGGGGACCGGCAACTGATCCGCATCCCTTATTGAAAATGCGTGATATCTGAATCCTGATTCTCTGATTCCGGATTCCCTTAATAGCTTATCTTACGATAAGCAGCCTTCGGCTTCCTTTTCATTTTTCTGCCTCCGAATCCCTGCATCGAAAACATTATGTATCAGGAGGATAAAATTAGAGAAATGGAATGGTGATCATGGTCGTTGCTAAAGAACCAAGAAAATTTTTGACACAAGGGGAAGTTGCGTATAGATTCCGGGTTAGCCCCTCGACCATCAAGAACTGGCGGACGAGGGGACTGCTTCAATTCTTTCAGGCTCCCGGCTCGTCGCGGGTGCTCTATCCCATAGAGGCGGTAGAGGAGCTTGAAAGACAGTCCCTTCAAAAAGAAAAGGAGGTGGTGAGGCTAACCGGAGTCAAAAGGGAAAGACCGCAAATATCTGACAAACCACAGAAGGTATGGAGGATATAATGGCGGTCAAAGACAAGGATCATCATTTAATACAGCGTGGCGATACGTGGTACCTCGTCACGAAAGCAAACGGCAAGCGAATCAGAAAAGCTCTTTCACAATCCATCACGGAAGCAAGGAGAAAACGGAACGAACACCTGGAGGAAATCCGTCTGTACGGTGATATTCAACAGCCAAAGCAGCAACCAAGCTCCGATACGCTTTTTGGGGAGGTCGCCCAGGAATGGATCCAGATCATTTCCAAGGAGATCAAAACCTCAACCCTTCGGGATTACCGGTACTCGATGAACCGGTATGTACTTCCCGCCTTCGGGAACAGGCCGATCGGGCAGATCAATTATCTCGAGATCAAGAAGTTTGTGAGCACCCTGACCTGCTCCCATAAAAGGAAAAACAACGTCCTCGTCCCCATGCGATCGGTCTTCAAGATGGCTTTTCTGTCCGAGATCATCGATAAGAACCCCATGGACAGGATCAAAAACCTCAAGATCGAAAAACCGGACATCCATCCGCTCTCCATGGACGAGGTTCGGATGTTTCTCGAAAGAGTCAGTTCCAGGTATCGCAATTTCTTCATCGTTGCTTTTTTCACCGGGATGAGGTTTGGGGAGATGGCAGCCCTCAAATGGAGAAATGTCGATTTCAAGCTGGGCGTCATCAAAGTGCGGGAAACAAGGGTGCTGGGAGAAGAAGGCCGCCCCAAGACCAAGAAATCATCCCGGGACATAAAGATGCTTTCTCCGGTGATCGATGCACTGCGGGACCAGATGAAACGGACGGTCGGCAAAACAGAAGCCGGATACGTTTTCCTGAACCAATATGGGAAGCCGGTGGACCCGATGCCAACCAACTTTCATGTCTGGAAACCGGCGCTCAAGAAAGCGGGTCTCGAACCTAGACCGCTCTATCAAACCCGGCACACGTTTGCGACCCTGATGCTTGATGGCGGCGAGCACCCCGGGTGGGTCCAGAAGATGATGGGGCATGAGACCATGCAGATGATCTACGAGAAGTATTACTCGTACATCAAAAGCTATGAGCGGGATGAAGGAAGCGCCTTCATGGAGAAGGTCTACAAAACTTCCGTGAAAGAGGATCAGGATGACAAGAATTTATTCCAGTCATCTTGAAACGGTACCCCAAAAGTACCCCAAATAGATAATGGGGATTTAGACCTATCTCTAAACCCCCATTATCACAGTGAAAAACCACTTTATTTTTGGTGCCGAAGCCGGGACTTGAACCCGGACGGGTTGTGCCCACTACCCCCTCAAGATAGCGTGTCTACCAAATTCCACCACTTCGGCACTTGAGATATTCTTTGATCTCATGCTATTTTTTTTTCGTGACTTTGTCAATAACAGAAAAGCGTTTTTCGAATGCTCATCAAATTATTTCGCAGGCGTTCCCGTCCCGCCCGGCGCGGCCGGGGCCGCGGGAGGCGACGCGGGCTGACTCAGGGGCTGTTCGACACCGGGTCTGGCCGCGCCTTCCATCAGCGACGCCCGTTCCTTGTGCACGGCGAAATAAGCCAGATAGAGAGAGGTCAGCATGAAGACAACGGCGACACCCGTCGTGATCTTGCCGAGAAATGTGCCCGGTCCGCTGCTTCCGAATATGGTCTGGCTTGAACCGCCGAAGGCGGCTCCCATGTCGGCGCCTTTTCCCTTTTGCAGAAGGACGATCAGGACCATGAGGACACAGACAATGATATGCGCTGCTGTGGCAAGAATATACAATTTAAGGGTACCTCACTTGAACGTTATGATTCGTGCGAAGGATTCCGCCTCCAGGCTTGCGCCGCCTACAAGGACACCGTTCACGTCCGGCCGTGCCATGAGGCTGTCGATGTTGCCGGGATGGACGCTGCCCCCGTAAAGGATCGGCAGACCGCTGGAGACCTTTTCTCCAAAACACGTTTCAATGATCTTTCTGATAAAAGCGTGGGCTTCCTGAGCCTGTTCCGGGCTCGCCGTCCGCCCTGTTCCTATGGCCCACACGGGTTCATAGGCAATGACGGCCTGCCTTATATCATCAAAAGAAATGTTCTTCAATCCCTCTTTTAGCTGTCCTTTAAGGACGGGAAAAGTTTTTCCCGATTCCCTCTCCGCCAGGGTTTCGCCGATGCAGAAGATCGGCTTCAGTCCGGCCTGGAGGGCGGCCCGGATCTTGCGGTTGATATCCGCGTTCGTTTCGCCGAAGAGGGCGCGGCGCTCGGAGTGGCCGATGATCACGTATTCGCAGCCGCAATCCAGCAGCATCCCGGCTGAGATTTCTCCCGTGCAGGCCCCCTTCTCCTCCCAGTGGAGGTTCTGGGCTGCGGCGTGAATAACCGTTCCTTTTATTTTTTCTGCGACCGATCGGAGGGCCGTGAAAGGCGGGGCGATGACAACATGCCGGTCTATTCGATCCGGCAGCATTTCCTTCAGCCGCTTCACGAAATCGAGGGCTTCGGAAACGGTCTTGTTCATCTTCCAGTTTCCCGCGATCAGGGGTTTTATCATGGGCTATCCCTTGAGGCCTTTGCCTGCCATGTAAACAGCCAGGTCTCTCATTCTGCAGGCGTATCCGATTTCGTTGTCATACCAGGCGAAGACCTTGACCCAGTTTCCGCCGTGGACGCTGGTCAGGGGGGCATCCACGATGGCCGAATAGGGACTGCTCGTGAAATCGATGGAAACCAGCTCTTCCTCGCAGAAAGCCATGATCCCTTTCAGTTGGTTCTCCGAGGCCGCCTTCAGGGCGCCGTTGACCTCCGGAAGGGTCACGTTTCGGCCCAGCTCCGCCACGAAGTCCACCAGTGAGACGTTCGGCGTGGGGACGCGAAGCGCGATGCCGTCCAGCTTCCCTTTCAGGTCCGGGATGACCTCGGCGACGGTTCTCGCGGCGCCGGTCGTCGTGGGGATGATGGAGAGGGCGGCCGCCCGTGCCCTTCTCAGGTCATTGTGGGATCCGTCGAGCAATCTCTGATCCATGGTGTAGGAGTGAACCGTTGTCATGAGACCCCGGAGAACGCTGAAGTTGTCGTGGAGCACCTTGACGACGGGCGCAAGACAATTCGTCGTGCATGACGCGTTCGAAACGATGTGATGCCTTCCCGGGTCATAGCTGTCTTCGTTCACGCCCATGCAGAAGGTGGCATCCACTCCCTTTCCGGGAGCGGTGATGATCACTTTTTTGGCGCCTGCCGACAGATGGGGGGCGCATTGATCCCTGTTCCTGAAATTTCCCGTGGACTCCATAACGATATCCGCACCCAGGGCCTTCCAGGGAAGATCGGCCAGATTACTCGTCACATTCGTGACCTTGATCTCTTTCCCGTTCACGATCAGCGCGCCGGCCTTTGATGAGACATCCGCCTTGATGGTTCCGTGAACGGAGTCATATTTCAACAGATGGATAAGGGTATCCGCTTCAGCCCTCGTGTTCACGGCGACAATTTCGATGTCGCTGTGCCCCAGGCAGGCCCTGACAATGGACCGGCCCACTCTGCCGAAACCGTTAATAGCGATTCTGACACTCATGTTTAACCTCCATAACGTGAGAACTGTAAAAAGCGAGAAAGAATATCCACAGCCCCTGACTTTAGTCAATACTTTTCT
>CAYXFF010000146.1:0-4409 GCA_964464185.1 uncultured Syntrophaceae bacterium
AAAGCTTTGGCCAGAATTTTCCCGTCACGAAGAGATGATTCTTTTCCGGGTCATGGGCGATGCCGTTCAGCACATCCCCCTCATGTTTTCCGCCAAGCTCACCATATAAGCCACTGAGATCGATCCAGCCCGTGATCTCTCCTGTTTCCGGCGATATCCGGGCAATATATGCTGTATTCCATATGTTGGCATAAATCTCGCCCTTCACATACTCAAGTTCGTTGAGGCCGGAGACAGATTTCCCGCCGTCCTTGACTTTAATCTTTCTTGACACTTTAAATGTGCGCGGTTCAAGGACACGCAGGGTGGACGTGCCGTCGCTCATGATGAGATGGATGCCGTCGGAGGTGATTCCCCAGCCTTCCCTGTCGTAGGAGAAGTGTCCCAGCTGACGGAAGGTCTCCGGATCATAGATAAATCCTGTCTTCGACTGCCATGTTATTTGAAAGAGCCGCTTCCCATAAAGAGTAATTCCCTCGCCGAAATATTTTCTGGGGAGATTGCGGATTTTTAGAACCCTGCCCGTTTTCAAATCAACTTTTCTCAGGGATGAACGGCCGTGAAGCCCCGTACTCTCATAGAGATACCCCCCATGGTAAAGGAGTCCCTGCGTAAACGACCCGGGATCATGAGGATAGGCATTGACAATGCGATAGGTGTAAACAGGAGTTCCGGACTGAATGAGTATGTCTTCAGCCCCCGCCCTCCAGGACCCGTGAAAGAAAAGAAAAAAAACGGTCATGGTGACCGCGAAAACGAAGAGATTGATGCCGGGAATTTTTTTCAAGAGTCCTCACAACTTCAGCAACTCGCTCAGGCTCGGATGGGGCAGAATCCAGTTTCTCATTTCTTTTCTGTCTATGCCGCTCGCGACGGCGAGGGACATGGATGAAATCAGTTCGCCGGCGTCGTCTCCGGCTATCGTGACGCCGATTATCTTGCCCTCCGAGAACAGGGCTTTCACAAAACCGTTTCCTCTGAGTTCCGCCCGGGCGACGATATTGGCGCCATATTCGATGCGACGGATTTCAAAGTCGATCCCCTTTTCGACGGCCTGTCTTTCCGTCATCCCGATCCGGGCCACTCCGGGGTGAGTGTAAACGACTGTGGGAACCGCATTCTCACTATAGAAAAACGTCCCATCTCCGAAGAGATAGTTGGCCAGCGCCCTCCCCTGGGCGCTGGCACGGTGCGCGAGAAGCATCCCTCCCGTTACATCGCCTATAGCGAAGATATTCTCCAGGCTCGTTCTCTGGCGGCTGTCCACGGAGATGCCCCCGGGGCTGTAACGAATCCCGAGCCGATCCAGTTCTTCCCTGTCCAGAAAAGGTCTCCTTCCGGTGCAGATGATTGAAAATTCCCCCCGAAGATCGATGGTTTCATCTCCTCTTGCCCCCTTCAGGTGAACTTTTCCTTCCTTTTCCTCAAGAGATATGACCCGGACAGACGTATAAATCTCTATTCCCAGTTTTTTGAGTTCCCGGGAGAGAAAATCAGCCGCATCCATGTCTTCATATGGAAGGATCTGGTCGAGGAGTTCCACAATGGCGACCCGTTTTCCGAGTTCAGCCAGGAAATTTGCGAACTCGACTCCGATTGCTCCCCCTCCAACGATGATAACGCTGGTTGGCAGCTCCTGCAGGGCGAGGAATCCATTGGAATTCGTAATCCGATGAGACATCTCGATTCCCGGTATCGCGGAAGGTTCCGATCCCCAGGCGATCACAATATTTTTTGTCCTCAGCCGTTCCATTGTTCCCTTTGCCGAGATCACTTCCACGTCCTCAGGAGAGAGAATTCTGCCCTCCCCCTCAAGGCGCACGACCCCGGCGGCGTCAAGAGATTTCTGGGTTCCAAGGGCGGAGATTTTCACCATCTGCCCCTGGTGACGCTTCATGGCCGGGAAATCAAGGGTTGTTCCGCTGATGGAGATCCCAAGGCGCTTAAGCTTCCCGATTTCCGCGTACCTCCGGCTGCAGGCCAGAAGGGCCTTCGTGGGGATGCAGCCGAGGTGGGTGCAGGTTCCACCCCATTTGTCCTTTTCTACGATGGCTGCGCGCGCGCCCAGCCGGGCCGCCTCCTCGGCCGCCGCATGGCCGCCGGGACCGGCTCCGATGACCACCATGTCGAAATCCTGTGACATTTCATTAATCCTTGTTTTCAGATGGATATTTTACCTTAGCCGTTTCCTCATTCCTTTTTTGACGCCCGGGCCGCGTGGTAAGAACTGCGGACCAGCGGTCCCGATTCGACATGCTTGAATCCCATTTGAGAAGCGATCCGCTTCAAGGTCTCGAATTCATCGGGATGGTAGTACTTCTTCACCGGCCACAGCTCCCGTTTCGGTTGCTGGTATTGTCCGATCGTCAGCCGTTCGCATCCGACGGCGGCGACATCTCTGAGCAGATCGAGGATATCATTCCACCCTTCCCCGAATCCGATCATGAAACCGGACTTGCTCACGATTTTCCCTTGGGACTCCCGGATACGTTTAAGAAGCTCCAGTGAAATCTGATAATTGCCCCGGGGTCGGAGAGAAGGGAAAAGCGGTTTCACCACTTCCATGTTGTGATTGATTACGTCCGGCTGGACTTCCATGATGACATCGAGAGCATTCCAGTTGCCCTGAAGATCCGGGATCAGGACCTCCACCTTGCAGCCCGGAACGTCACGACGGAGATTTTTGATACAGCTGGCGAATATCTTCGCCCCCCCGTCGGGAAGATCGTCCCTGGTGACGGAGGTTATGACGGCATAGCTGAGGCCGAGGGTTTTGACGGCGGCAGCAATTCGCTCTGGTTCCTCCTCATCCAGCGGGGCCGGCGTGCCGCGGCGGACATTGCAGTATCCGCAATTCCGGGTGCAGATATCCCCCAGGATCAGAAAGGTCGCCGTCCCGGAGTGGAAACACTCAGCGATGTTTGGACAGCGTGCCTCCTGACAGACGGAATGGAGTTGAAGATCGGCCAGAACGGCCCGGACGCGGTTGAATTCCGGGGTGTTGGGCAGCCTGACCTTAAGCCAGTCAGGCTTTCTTCTGGTTTCCCGCATCTTCTCTTTTACCGTGGTTTCCAGCACACATCGGGTTCCCGGGCGGCCCTGACCTCATCGAGACGCCTGACAGGGGTCGTGATGGGCGCGGACTTGACAAGTTCCGGATTTTCCCTGGCCTCCGCTGCGATGGCGATCATGGCGTTGCAGAAGGCATCCAGGGTCTCACGGCTCTCCGTTTCATTCGGCTCAATCATGATGGCCTCAGGCGCAATGAGGGGGAAATAGATGGTTGGAGGGTGATACCCATAGTCGAGGAGCCGCTTTGCTATATCAGAGGTGTGGACACCGCTTTCCCTGACTTGCTTCCTTCCGGTGAAGACGCATTCATGCATGCACACGCGATCGTAAGGGAGATCATAATACGGTTTCAGCTTCTCCTTTATATAGTTGGCATTCAGGACGGCGATTTCACTGGCCCGCTTGAGTCCTTCCGGCCCGAGAGATCGTATGTACGTGTATGCCTTCACCATGACGTTGAAATTTCCATAGAAGCTTCTGACCCGCCCGATCGTGTCGGGACAGTCGTAATGCCATTCGTAGCGTTTGCCTTTTTTGACAACGATCGGAATGGGGAGAAACTTCATGAGTTTTTTTGAGACGCCCAGCGGTCCGCTTCCGGGTCCGCCGCATCCATGAGGCGTGGAAAAGGTCTTGTGGAGATTGAGCTGGATGACGTCGAAACCCAGGTCGCCGGGTCGAGTCTTTCCCATGAAGGCGTTGGCGTTTGCGCCGTCACAGTAAAGGAGGCCGCCCCTGCGATGGACAATCCGTGCGACACGTTCGATATTTCTTTCGAAAAGACCAAGGGTATTGGGGTTGGTGAGCATGAGACCTGCCACGTCGTCCGTCATGAGTTCTTTGAGGTGCTTGATATCCACGCCGCCCTCGCTGTTCGAGCGGACCGTGACCACCTGGTATCCGCAGAGTGCCCCCGAAGCGGGGTTGGTGCCGTGGGCGGCATCGGGGATCAGGATTTGGCCGCGCTTGTCGCCCTTTTTCTCGAAATATTTTTTGATGACCATGACGCCGGTCAGTTCCCCGTGGGCGCCCGCCGCGGGCTGGAGTGCGAAGTCCGTCATGCCGAAGATCTCGCTCAGGTATTTCCTGAGCTCATACATGAGTTGGAGGCTTCCCTGGGAGAATTTCTCCGGCGCGTAAGGATGAAGAGCGGTGAACCCTGTGAGCCGGGAGATGTCCTCATTGATCTTGGGGTTGTATTTCATCGTGCATGAACCGAGCGGATAAAAGCCCACATCTACGCCGAAATTGCGTTTTGACAGGCCCGTGTAATGGCGGATCAGGTCCACCTCCGCCACCTCGGGCAGATCCACGTCTTCCCGGAGCAGGCTTTTGTC
>CAYXFF010000147.1:0-4362 GCA_964464185.1 uncultured Syntrophaceae bacterium
AACGATACCCACGCAGGAATCATCTCCACGAAAAACAGTTCCTGCACCGTGCGGGTGATTCCCACCAACGAGGACCTGATGATTGCCCGGCATACCCGGGCACTGCTTTTAAAAGGCAGTCAAGGAGAATGACTATGAGCGTTGAATTTGCCACATTTGAGGACATGCTTAAAGCTGTCCAAGGCCTGCCTGCCATGCCCATTGCCGTCATAAATGCGGATGAGCAGCATGTGCTGGAAGGCGCTTGCGAGGCGGCCGAAGCCGGTTATGTCGATCCCATTTTAATCGGGGATGAAAATAGTATTCGAAATATACTCAAGACCATCACCTGCACAAAACAATTTCGCATTATCCATGCCCCCGTAGAGGATGCAATGGCTGAGAAAGGTGTAGAACTCCTTGAAAAGGGTGAGGTCAAGGCCCTGATGAAAGGCCATATCCATACAGACGAATTTCTTCACCCCATCCTTGCCAATCATCTGCAGGGGAAAAAACGCATCTCCCATGTGTTTCTGGCAGACCTGAAGACGTATCCCAAACTTCTGTACATCACCGATGCCGCCATTAACATCAGTCCGGACCTCTCCACTAAAATGCACATTGTGCAGAATGCCGTTGATATGGCCCGTCTGCTGGGAGTGGAAGAACCAAAAGTTGCGGCCTTGTCGGCAGTGGAGGTTGTCAATCCGGCCATCCCCTCCACCATAGATGCGGCATGTCTGGCAAAGATGGCCGACAGAGGGCAGATCGAAGGGGCCATCGTGGATGGGCCGCTCGCCTTTGACAACGCCATCTCAGCCGAATCCGCAAGGGTCAAAGGGATCAGCAGCCCCGTATCAGGCGACGTTGACATCCTGGTGGTGCCGGACCTTGTTTCGGGCAACATCCTGGGCAAGGACCTTGAGTATCTGGCCGGAGCCCAGATGGCTGGTTTCGTCGTAGGAACAAAGGTGCCGATCATTCTCACGTCCCGGTCTGACCCACCCAGGGCAAGGCTGATATCATGCGCCGTAGCTGCATTGGCCAGTCATCGCATGAAGTAAGATATGGTTGAATTCTTTTTATGGATATCCTTCGGAAACGAGGAAATAATTATTTCGAAAGGAATGGAACAATGGAAGATATAAAACGCATACTTGTTGTAAGCAGGATGACGACCTATTGCCGAAAGGCGATTCATTATGGAATATCGCTTGCCCGGAAGTACGGCGCCGAACTTTCCGTGATTCATGTCCTGTATAACCCTTTCGGGCAAATGAATTTGCCCATGATGTCCCTTGAAGAGGAGTACAAAAAGGACCGCGAGAGGATAAAGGATGAGTTGGATGGAATCATCAACGACGATAGAAGGAAAGGCATGGAGATAAAAGAGCTCATCAAAGAAGGCGAGCCCGCGGCACAAATTATGGAAGTTATCGAAGAAGAAAATATCGATCTCGTCGTCCTGCACGCCCACAAGGACAGCTTTTGGGACCACTTCCTTTACGGGTACCGCAGCGATGAGATGATTCGAAAGATTCCCTGTTCGGTCCTATTAGTGAAAGATTCGGAGTAACGAAGCGTAAAATTTTCAACCGCGGGAAACTCGCCGAGACAGTGATGACCATGACCATTCACGACAGAAATGAAGACCGGGGAAAATCTATCGGAGAAAGGCTCAAACAAGCTTGTCCTTCGTCGGTTATTCGTCAAAGAATAGAAATAGCGGAGGTTTGTTGTCATGCAAACAACAGCTGGCAAATCAGATGCTGAGCGAGACCTGAAATCCTTCTCCCTGCAGGAATTACAGGCAAAGCTGGGATCGTCGCCGGCCGGCCTGAGTCAGGCCGAGGCTCAGCACCGGCTCGCGCAATACGGATACAATGAGATCTCCGAAAAGAAGACCAATCCGCTGATCAAGTTTCTCGGCTATTTTTGGGGTCCGATCCCCTGGATGATCGAAGCGGCGGTGATTCTATCGGCACTTGTTCGTCACTGGCCGGATTTTTTCATCATCCTGGTTCTCCTTCTAGCCAATGCGGTCGTCGGGTTCTGGGAGGAGTACCAGGCGGGCAATGCCATCGATGCCCTTAAAGCCACACTCGCGATCCAGGCCCGGGTCCGTCGTGACGGGAAATGGACCACAGCGCCGGCGCGTGAGCTGGTGCCGGGCGACGTCATCCGCGTGCGCCTCGGCGACATCGTGCCGGCAGACGCGCGCTTGTTTGAAGGGGACCCCGTGGAAGTGGATCAGTCCGCGTTGACGGGTGAATCCCTGCCCGTCACCCGCAAAGAAAACGAGACAGTCTACTCGGGCTCGATCATCCGCCAGGGGGAAATCGACGCACTGGTCTACGGCACGGGCCAGAACACTTACTTCGGCAAAACAGCGCAGTTGGTGCAGGAGGCTCACACGGTCAGCCACTTCCAGCGCGCCGTGCTGAAGATCGGCGACTACCTGATCGTACTGGCGGTGGTGTTGGTGGCGTTGATTCTGGCGGTCGCCCTGTTCCGCGGCGACCGGATGACGACCACTCTGCAGTTCGCGTTGGTGTTGACCGTGGCTGCGATCCCGGTCGCGATGCCCACGGTCCTGTCGGTAACGATGGCTGTGGGAGCAAGGCTCCTGGCGGCAAAACAAGCGATTGTCAGCCGGCTGGTAGCCATCGAAGAGTTGGCGGGGATAGATGTGCTTTGTTCCGATAAGACAGGTACCCTGACGCAGAACAAGCTGACCCTGGGCGACCCGTTCAGTGTGGAAGGTATCACCGCGGACCAGGTGATTTTGAGCGCAGCGCTGGCGTCGCGCGCCGAAAACCAGGACACCATCGATCTGGCCGTTCTGAGCGGTCTGAAGGACGACCTGGCCCTCCAGGGTCAAACGGTCGCCCATTTTCAGCCCTTCGACCCCGTACACAAGCGAACCGAGGCCACTGTCACCGACCCGGACGGAACGATGTTCAGGGTGACGAAAGGGGCGCCGCAGGTGATACTGGAGCTGGCAGCCAATGCCGCGGAGGTAAAGCCCGCAGTGGATAAAGCCGTCAACGCATTTGCCGCGCATGGCTTCCGTTCTTTGGGCGTGGCGCGGGCCGACTTGCAAGGTCAGTGGCAGTTTCTTGGCGTGTTGCCACTTTTCGATCCGCCCCGCGAGGACTCCAAAGCGACCATCGCGACCGCGCGGGAAATGGGCGTGAGTGTGAAGATGGTCACGGGTGATCAAATGGCCATCGCTCGAGAAACCGCCGGACAACTGGGACTGGGCACGAACATACTCGATGCCAGCGGCTTCGGCGACACACGTCATCATGAGACGGCGCAGTTGGCAGAGTCCATCGAAAAGGTAGACGGTTTCGCCCAAGTATTTCCAGAACACAAGTTCCACATTGTAGACGTCCTGCAGCAACACGGTCACATTGTCGGCATGACCGGGGACGGGGTGAACGATGCGCCGGCGCTGAAGAAAGCAGACTGCGGCATCGCCGTTTCAGGTGCACTGGATGCAGCCCGGGCCGCCGCTGACATTGTGTTGCTGACGCCCGGCCTTTCCGTTATTATCGATGCGATCAAGGAGAGCCGCAAGATCTTCCAGCGGATGACGAGCTACACGATTTATCGCATCGCCGAGACGATTCGCGTGCTGCTTTTCATGACCTCATCTATCCTTGTATTTAATTTTTACCCGGTGACGGCGGTCATGATTGTTCTGCTGGCTCTGCTCAATGACGGTGCAATCCTGTCCATCGCCTACGATGAGGTGCGCTACTCGGACAAACCGGAGGTCTGGAACATGCGGGTGGTGCTGGGGATCGCGTCGGTGCTGGGTGTGATTGGCGTGATGGCATCGTTCGGGCTGTTCTATCTCGGTGAGCGGGTGTTTCATCTCAGCCGTGAAGTGATTCAGACGTTGATGTACCTGAAGCTCTCCGTGGCCGGTCATCTGACGATCTTCATTACACGCACCCGTGGCCCGTTCTGGTCGATCCGACCTGCGCCGATTTTGCTCGCGGCGGTGGTCGGCACACAAGTGGTGGCCACGCTGATCGCGGTCTACGGACTGCTGATGCCCCCGATCGGATGGGGTTGGGCGCTGGCGGTGTGGGGCTACGCGCTGGCGTGGTTCCTGGTAAATGATCGGGTTAAACTGGTAACCTACCGGATCCTTGACCCGCATCGGCCGCTATTAGGGGTAAAACGGGGAAGATAGCGGCACGCCGGTTTCTGCTTTCAGCCGGAACGGCCATGGGGGACGTTGGGGTCCTGTCGGTGAACTCGTCCTGAGCCGACCGAAGGAATTCCGACCTCCGGCACAAGAATTCATGAGGGTTTGCTCGATATGGGGCAAACTCTTTTTTTGCTCCCGGCCGATAATAAAAAAAGGGG